>CAZXWB010000011.1:0-25719 GCA_964644395.1 uncultured Hyphomonadaceae bacterium
CGCCGAGAATCCAGCCTTCTTCGGCGACAACGGCCTGAATCGCCTCCTGGGGGAAGCCCTCGGGCGGCGCAAAGGCCTCCGCCAGGGTGGCCGTCGAATCACGCTGCAGGAATGCTTCGGCCAGGGCGCGGACCTGGGCGCGGTCGCGCACCTCGCCCTTTTCCGGCGTGTGCTGAACGAGGGACGGATAGACCTCGGCGAAGACGATTGGGACGTCGGCCAAGGCGTCGGCATCCAGCGTCCGCCAGCCGGTCTCGAACGGCCAGATGAGACTCCCGGCAAAGGTCTCGCGCAGCGCCGTCATAACGGGAATGCCGGTGAGGGACTGGCTGCCCACTGCGCCGGTATAGGCGAGTTTCCAGACTGATTGGGGGCGCACGCCATGGTGCGCGCGGGCCCAGCGCTCGGCGTGGCGGAATTCCGCCAGGTCGTCCATGCCGTGCGCGCGCGAGCGTTTCGGGCCGAGCGTCGTCACAACGTCCTTCCTGCTGGTCACACCCCAGAAAGGGAATGCCTCGCCGGAAATCATCCGGTTCATGCGCGCCGCCAGGGGGTAGCGATTATTGGTGTTGTCGGCGCGGTCCTTCATCTCCCGCGTGAGGAAAGAGGCCAGGCGTTTCCAGGGCGGCATATCGCCCTTGAGCCCAAGAGCGGCGGCGGTGCCCTTGGGATAGCCGAGCGAGAAATCGAAGCCGACGAGAACACGGTCGCCGCGCCGCGTCAGCCGGGTCAGGACATCGGTGAGAATCTCCTTCGCCTTTGCACGTGTTGGCGGGTTGATGGCATCGAAGCGCATGCGGAATCGGGCATCGGGCGTCAGTGCGCCGATCCAGATGGAATCGGCCCCCTCGGTCGGCTTGGAGGCCGCCGACCAGTCGACCATGACATAGCTCTCAAACAGGCGCGCCACGGGCGGTCTCAGCCGCTGGTCAGATCGACCAGCATCTTGCCGGTGTTCTCGCCGCGGAACAGGCCGAGGAAGGCATCGACGGTGTTGTCGATGCCGTGCTTGACAGTCTCGCGCCAGCTGATCTTGCCTTCGGCGATCCATTTCGACATGTCGGCCATGAAGTCGGGCATCAGATCCTGGTTGTCGGTGACAATGAAACCCTGGATCAGGATGCGCTTGGGGATGATGTTGACGATATTGGCCGGGCCGGGCGCCAGTTCCGTGGCGTTGTAGCCGGAAATCATTCCGCAGATGGGAAAGCGTGCGAAGGGGCGGGCGCATTCCAGCGCGGCCACCAGGTGATCACCGCCGACATTGTCGAAATAGATGTCGATCCCGTCCGGCGCCGCGGCCCTGAGCGCGCGGATCAGGGCACCGGCATCGGGGGCGGCCTTGTAATCGATGGCCCCGTCGATGCCGAGTTCGGCAAGGTAGGCTATCTTGTCCGCGCCGCCGGCCGAGCCGATCACCTTGCAGCCGCGCAGCTTCGCCATTTGGCAGACGAGCGAGCCCACCGCCCCGGCCGCGCCGGACACGAAGACCGTCTCGCCCTCCTTCGGCTGGCCGATCCGGTGCAGGCCGGCATAAGCGGTCAGTCCCGGCATGCCCGCCACGCCGAGAAAGGCCTGTTCGGGAATACCCACCGGCGGCAGCTTCATCATCATGGCGGCCTCGGGCCGGGCGGTGAAGGCTTCCCGCCAGCCCAGCATGGAGTTCACCTTGTCGCCCACGGCGTAGTCGGGATGGTTGGAGGCGACGACCTCGCCCACCGCGCCGCCCTGTAGCGCTTCGCCGATCTGGAAGGGCGGCACATAGCTTTCGCGGTCCATCATGCGCCCGCGCATATAGGGGTCCACCGACAGCCAGCGATTGCGCACCTGGACCTCGCCCTCGCCTGGGGCGGGGATTTCGGTTTCGGCCAGTTGGAAGTTCGATGTCTCCGGCAGGCCCACGGGCCGCGACGCCAGGCGCCACTCCTTCGATGTGATGCTGTCCATGGCGCGTCCTTCTCCTGTGTCTGTCGTCCGGCGGTGCTTGCCGTGGGATGTGGCACCTCTTCGCCGGCCAGGCCAAGGGGCGCACAAAAAGAAATTCTTGGTGATGGGCCGGGACTTGCCCCTTCGCAGCGGGCTTGCCATGCACGGCCAGCAACAAGTGGCGTGAAGGACAGATGCGATGGACGATCTCAAGGTGGGCGTGGCAGGGGCAGGCGTGTTCGGTACCTACCATGCCCAGAAGGCGGCGGCCTCGGCGCGCGCGCAGCTTGTCGGCGTCCATGATCTCGATGCCGAGCGGGCCGCCAAGGCGGCTGCGCCCTTCGGTGCGCCGGGTCTGGCGCGCTACGAGGCCCTGCTGGAGGCGTCTGATGCCGTGGTGGTCGCGGTGCCGGCCACCCATCATGAAACCCTGGCGCGCCAGGCGCTGGAAGCCGGCAAGCATGTGCTGGTTGAAAAGCCCCTGGCGCTCGACGGCGATGCCGCCCGGGCGCTCGCTGATCTTGCCGGGGCAAGCGGGCTCGTCTTGCAGGTGGGACACCAGGAACGCTTCGTGGCCAAGGCCATGGGCGTGTTCGACATTCCCGAGCGGCCCATCCGCATGGAATCGCGTCGGATTTCACCGCCTGCGCCGAACGGCCGGGCCGGTGACATTTCGGTCATCTGGGACCTGATGATCCACGACCTCGACCTCGCCGCCTGCATGGTGGACCGGGCGTTCGACAGTGTGGCCGCCTTTGGACACACGGCCCACAGCGACCATATCGACCATTGCGTGGCCCAGGTGCTTTACGGCGACGCCGAGGTCGACCTCGTCGCCAGCCGGGACTCCGAAGTGCGCGAGCGAACCATGAAGCTTGTCTATCCGTCGGGAGAAATCGCCGTGGACTTTCTCACTCGCCATGTGTCCAACACGACCGGCTATGATGTGCGCGTGGACATCTCCGCCGACCTGCCGGACCCGCTGGGAGCCGCCGACAATGGCTTCTATCTTGCCTGCCTGGGTGAAGCTGAGAGCTTCGTGCCGGGCCATGGTGCCGTGGCCGCGGTGCGGATGGCGCAGGCGATCGAGACCGCCGCCCTGTCGCGGCTAAAACAGCCATGAATGCGCGGCGCGCCCTGAACCTGCTGGCCTGCCAGATCAATCCTGTCGTTGGCGACATTGCGGGCAATCTGGACAAGTTGCGCGCTTGCCTTGAACGCGGCACCCGGGCGCAGGCTGACCTTGTGGTGACGCCCGAACTGTCCGTCTGTGGCTATCCGCCGGAGGACCTGATCCTCAAGCCATCCTTCCTGGACCATTGCGAGCAGGCCGTCATGGCGCTGGCCCGTGAGACGGCCGGCGACGGGCCTGCGATCCTGGTCGGTGCGCCCTGGCTCGAGGCGGGCGCGATCCACAATGCCGCGCTCCTGCTGCGCTCCGGCGCGGTCGCGGCGGTCTGCCGCAAGCGCGAACTGCCGAATTACGGCGTCTTCGATGAACAGCGCCTGTTCGAAAAGGGAGACGGGACGCCCTGCCTGGTCGAGATTGCCGGGGTCCGCGTCGCGCTCGCGATCTGCGAGGACATCTGGCTGCGCGACGTGCCCATGGCCGCCGCAGAAGCGGGCACTGAACTGCTCATCGTGCCGAATGCCTCGCCCTGGCGTCGTACCATCCAGGCCGAGCGCATGCAGGCCTTTTCACAATGGTCACGAGCGGAGCTCTCCTATCTCTTCGTCAACCAGGTGGGCGGACAGGACGAGCTGGTCTTTGACGGTGCAAGCTTCAGCGTCGATGCCCATGGCCACCGCATCCAGTGGCTCTCGGATTTCGAGACCGGCATGGCCGCAGGCCAGTTCGATCCGGACGCGAAGCGCTTTGCCGTCGACGCGCCGGCGGAGCTCACGACCGGCCTGGAGGCGGAATATCGCGCGGCCATGGTGGGGCTCGGCGATTATGTCGACAAGAACGGATTTCCGGGTGTGGTGCTCGGCCTGTCCGGCGGCATCGATTCCGCGCTGACGGCGGCGATAGCGTGCGATGCGCTGGGGCCGGACCGGGTCTGGTGCCTGATGATGCCGTCGAAATTCACCAGCGATGAGAGCCTCGAGGACGCGCGCGCCTGCGCCGATGCCCTCGGCGTGCGCTATGACAGCATGAACATCGGTGCGGGCGTGGAGGCCTTCGACGCCATGCTGGCGGAGCTCTTTGCCGGCCGCGACCCGGACGTGACCGAGGAGAACATCCAGTCGCGTCTGCGTGGCTCGCTGCTAATGGCGGTGTCGAACAAGTTCGGGCCCATGGTGGTGACCACGGGCAACAAGTCCGAAATGGCGGTGGGCTACGCCACGCTCTATGGCGACATGAATGGCGGCTACAATCCGTTGAAGGACCTCTACAAGACCGAGGTTTTTGACCTGTCACGCTGGCGCAACACGCAGGTGCCGAAGGGCGGGCGCGGCGCATCGGGCGCGGTGATCCCGGAGCGGATCGTCACCAAACCGCCATCGGCGGAGCTTCGCGACGACCAGCGCGATGCCGACTCCCTGCCGCCCTATGACGTGCTGGATGACATTCTGCGTCGGCTGGTCGATGGCGACGCCGATGTCGGTGATGTCATCGCGGCGGGCCATGACCCGGCCACGGTCCGCCGGATCGAACACCTTCTCTATGTCGCCGAGTACAAGCGCCGCCAGGCGCCGCCAGGGGTAAAGATCGGCCCGCGCAATTTCGGCCGCGACCGGCGTTATCCCATCACGAACCGCTGGCGCGACGACTGAACCCCCGCCGCGCCAGTCTCACTCATTCCGGGTCGCTGGCCTCGCCGAAGCCGGTAATGGTGGAGGGACTGATGCCGTCTGTCTCCACCACCTCGCTGTAGCGCAGCCAGGCACGGCGGCCAAAGCCTTCGGTGCAGCTCACCTGGATCCACTCATGGTCGGCGTATTCGGCGCGCTCGAAGGTGACGAATTCGTTCATTTCCGGCTCGCTCATCTCGTACTCGGTGCCGTCGAACGAGCCGATGAAAAAGCCCTCCGCGAGATAGCGTTCATAGGTAATCTCGTCGCCGGCGGAGAAGGCCATCGTGTCGTTGTCTGCGTCCATGTCTGCGCCAACGGGGAGCGCGAAGGCCTCGAAATCCTCGTTCACGGTGATCGTCGTGGGCTGGGTGACGGTCCAGAACACCAGTGAATTCATGCTGACTCGGTCGCCGTTCCAGGGGTGGAAGTTCGCCTTGGCCGGCAGGGTGCAACTCACCGAACGCGGTGAGGCGGGGCTCATGGCCACGCGGCCCTTGACGGTGACGGGCTCGGCGCCGGTCTCGAAACCATTCGGATACTCCCCGGACCAGAAGGGATAGGCGGTGAAGCTGTCGTCATAGGCCTCGCTCCAGTCCTTGAGCGGAGCGGGTTCGGCCTCGGCCTCGGCCGGTTCGCTCTCAGTGGCGTCGGCTTCGGTTTCGTCCGGAGCGGCTTCAGCTTCCGTTTCAGACGCGGTCTCGGATTCAGCTTCGGGTTCCGTGTCCGCCTCAGTGGTCGTTGCGGCTTCAGGCGCGTCGGGGTCAGCGTCGGCCGCTTCGGCGTCGGTGCTTTCGGCATCGGTCTCAGCGGACGCCGGCGAGGCGTCCGCATCCGCATCGGCTTCAGCATCAGTTTCGGGCGCCTCGGCCTCGGCGGTGCTGTCATCGCCGTCATCTTCGCCGTCATCGACGGGCGCTTCGGGGTCGCCCTCCTGCATCAGTTCTTCGAGCATCTGCTCCGGCGAGACCTCATCGGCCTCCTGGCCCCAGGCCCCCTGGGCGAGAAGAATGGCTGTGCTGGCGAGAAAAATTTGTTTCATGCGTCCCTCCTGGGCCCGTTCCGCGGGCGATTGACACGGGTAACTTGGCATCTTGGCCGATTTGATGTCGATAGCCCATTCGCAGAAACCCGAAAGTGTCCGAAATCCATGACCGCTCCAATTGTCCGCTTTGCCCCGTCGCCCACTGGCCGCATCCATGTCGGCAATGTGCGCACCGCCCTGATCAACTGGCTGTTCGCGAAGGCCAGGGGCGGCACCTTCATCCTGCGCATCGATGACACAGACACCGAGCGCTCTACCGCCGCCTTCGAGCAGGGCATCCGCGATGACCTGAGCTGGCTGGGCCTTGCCTGGGACGAGAGTTTTTCCCAGTCAGACCGTTTCAGCGAATATGACGCCGCCGCCGACAGGCTGAAATCGATGGGCCTGCTCTATCCGGCCTATGAGACCGCCGATGAGCTCGAGCGCAAGCGCAAGATCGCCCTGTCGCGCGGCCGCCCGCCGGTCTATGACCGCGCCGCGCTCGAACTGGGCGATGATGACCGGCAGAAGCTCGAGGCCGAAGGCCGCAGGCCGCACTGGCGTTTCAAGCTTTCGGGGGAGCGTGTGGAATGGGACGATCTCGTCCGGGGGCCGCAGTCCATCGACACGAGCTCGCTCTCCGACCCGATCCTGATCCGTGAGGACGGTTCCTATCTCTACACGTTGCCCTCGGTCGTGGACGACATCTTTGCCAGCATCACCCATGTGGTGCGCGGCGAGGACCATGTGACCAATTCCGGCGCGCAGATCGAGATCTTCCGCGCTTTAGGCGGCGAGGCGCCGGCCATGGCGCATACCCCACTCCTGATCGGCGCCGACGGGCAGGGGCTGTCGAAGCGCCTCGGCTCGCTGTCGATCCGGCAACTGGCCGAAGATGGTTTCGAGCCCATGGCGATTGCCAGCCTGCTCGCCAGGATCGGGACCAGCGACAATGTCGAGGCCCTGGGAAGCCTTGATGAGCTCGCTAGCGGCTTCGATTTCGCAAAGATCGGCCGGTCGCCCGCCCGCTTCGACGAAGCGGAGCTGAAGAGCCTCAACGCCCAGCTTCTTCACGGCCTCGGTTTCGATGCGGTGCGCGAGCGGCTCGCCGGCATCGATGCACGTGCTGTGGAAACACCGCTCTTCTGGGAAACGGTGCGGGAAAACTGCGAAACGCTGCCCGATGTGCGCGAATGGGTCGAGGTGGTTTACGGTGAGGTCGCGCCGGCCGTGGAGCCGGAAGACCGTGATTATGTCGCGGGTGCGGCGGCCCACCTGCCCGACGGGCTCGAATTCGGTGAGGGTGCCTGGAAGGCCTGGACCGGCGCACTGAAGGAGGCCACGGGACGCAAGGGCAAGGCGCTGTTCAAGCCCCTGCGCACGGCCCTGACGGGACGCGGCGACGGCCCCGACATGGCGGCGCTGCTCGTGCTCATGGGCCGGGAGAAGGTGGAAGCCCGCCTGGCAGCGGTGTCTGGCTAGACGTCCAGCACCACGCAGCGGTCGGCCAGCGCGCCGAGGGCCTCCTCCGGATGGGTGGCATGGACCAGCGATCCGCGAAACTCCTCCGGCGTGAAGCCGCCGCCAATGATGTGCTCGATCAGGTCGAAGAACGGCTCCCAAAAGCCGTCACGGTCGACAAAGGCCATGGGCTTGGCGTGCAGGCCGAGCCGCGCCCAGGACAGCATCTCGACGGCTTCCTCCAGCGTGCCGATGCCACCGGGCAGCACGATGAAAGCGTCTGACTCGTCAAACATCAGCTGTTTGCGCGAATGCATGTCCTCAACGATACGGTGCTCAACCTCGTCGAAGATGCGTTCCTTCTCGAGCAGGAATCTCGGCATGATTCCGAGAACACGCCCGCCAGCATTATGGCACGCGCGGGCGCAGGCCCCCATCAGGCCGACGCCGCCGCCTCCATAGACAAGGCGGATATCGGCGCCTGCCAGCGCCCGACCGGTTTCCTCGGCAAGCATGAGGTATTGCCGGTCCACATGGTTGGATGAACCGCAGTAGACGCAGACCGAATTGAGCTTTCCCATGGATGTCCTCGCTGCTGAACCTGCGCGGTGCGCATACGCTCCCAGAGTGCACTCTGCCACCGGCAAAGGCAAAACCCCATCCGCGGCTATGGCCGAAACGCCCGGTAGGCCTTATTTGGCGGTGACATGAGTCCGCATACATCCCCCCACGCCGCCGATCCCGACAAGATAGACTCCGCTTCCGGCGGGCTTGGCGCGGCACTGGCGCATATCCTGAAGCTCCTGTCGCGCCCCGAACTGAAGCGCTGGCGACCGGTCATGCTGCTGGCGCTGTTGCTCACCATCGCCGCCAAGCTGATCGCCGTGGCCGCGCCCGTTGTGCTCGGCACCGCGATCAACCATCTCGGCGCCGGCGGGCCCGATGCTGTGCTCGGCGCCGCGCTGATGGCGCTTGCGGCCTTTGTGGGCCTGCGTTTCGCATCGAGCGGCCTGCCACAGCTGCGCGACGCCCTCTTTTCCCCGGTGAGCCAGGACGCCCAGCGCCTCGCCGCCGTCGACGCCTTCGGCCATGCCCAGTCGCTGTCGCTGAATTTCCACCAGACCCGGAGGGCCGGGGCGCTCAACCGCATCATTGAAAGGGGCGCGTCCTCGATTGATTACCTGATCCGGTTCCTTGCCTTCAATATCGGTCCCACTTTCATAGAACTGTTCCTCGCCGCCATCGTGCTCGGCGTGGCCTATGACTGGTGGCTGTCGCTGGTCGCGGTGGGCACGGTGGGCGGCTACGTGCTGTTCACCGTGCTGCTGACGGAGTTTCGCGTGCGTCAGCGCCGGGCGCTGAACAAGGCCGACACCGAATGGCGGGCGGTCTCGGTCGACACGATGACGAATTTCGAGACCGTGAAGGCCTTCGCCGCCGAAAAGCGCGAAACGTCGCGTTATGACGGCGCGATCCGCAATTTCTCCCGGCTCTATGTGCGCACCACCACCTCGCTCGCCGGCCTGAATGCGGGCCAGGAGCTGATCATGAATCTCGGCCTGTTCGCCATGCTGGCCGTGGCCGCCTGGCAGGTCAGCCTCGACGGCATGCAGGTCGGTGACGTGACCGCCGTCATGCTGCTGCTTTTCAATCTCTACCGGCCGCTGAACATCCTCGGCTGGGCCTGGCGGGAGATCAAGCAGGGCGCGGTGGACCTGGAGAAGCTGCGCGGGCTGATGGTGATGCAGCCGGAGGTCGCCGATCGCCGTGATGCCCTCGCACTCACCGCCGCCGAGGGCCATGTCGCCTTCGAGAATGTCTCCTTTTCCCATGCGGGCCGCGATGTCGGCATTGACGGGGTCACCCTCGAGGTGAGCCCCGGCCAGCAGATCGCCCTCGTCGGACCCTCGGGGGCCGGCAAGTCGACCTTGCTGAAACTCCTGTTCCGGTTCTACGACGCCTCGGCGGGCCGCGTGCTGGTCGATGGCCATGACGTGCGCGATGTAACCCAGGAGAGCCTGCGCGAACATCTCGGCCTCGTGCCCCAGGACGTCGTCCTTTTCAACGACACGATCCGCCAGAACATCGCCTATGGCCGCCCCGATGCCAGCGAGGCGGATTTGCGCGATGCGGCCCGTCGGGCCCAGCTGCTCGACTTTATCGAGGCGCTGCCCGATGGCTGGGACACCCGTGTCGGTGAGCGCGGCCTCAAGCTTTCCGGAGGGGAGAAGCAGCGCGTCGGGATTGCCCGCGTGATCCTGCGCAACCCGGCCATCCTTGTCCTCGACGAGGCGACCTCGGCGCTAGATACCGCCACCGAACAGGCCGTCCAGGCGGCGCTGGAGGAAGCCTCCAAGGGGCGCACGGTCCTCACCGTGGCCCACCGGCTGTCGACCATCCGCAAGGCCGATGAGATTCTGGTGCTGGAAAACGGAAGGGTGGTTGAACGCGGAAGTTTCAATACACTGCTGCAAGGCAAGGGCCTGTTTGCCGAAATGTGGCAGAGACAGGTGGAAACCGAAGCGGCCGCGCCCCTCGGCGCCGGCTGAGAGGCATCAATCGAAGGGAGGCCCCCATGGCCAGCCAGACACGTCCGATAGAAACCCGTCGCTACCCCTGGGCGCGCGGCGGCTTCGACCTGGAGGGCTGGATCGCCGCCATTGCAGCGCTGTTTGTCGGCCTGCTTCTGGGCTGGATCTGGTCGCCGCTCTTCCTGCTGGGCCTGGCAGCGGCGGTGGTCGCCACGCTGGCCAGCCGCCACAGTCCCCGCACCGCACCGCTGGAAGACGGCATTGTCGTGGCGCCGGTGGACGCTGTGGTCCACTCCGTGCGCGAGGGCGTGCCGCCGACCGCGCTCGGCCTTGAGCAGACATCGGGCCTGCGTATCCGCCTGTCCTCGGCGCCCTTCGTGCAGAACCGTGTCCTGGCACCGCTGAGCGGAACCGTCTCGACGCTGCACCATGATGCCGGGCGCCAGGGCGTCCTCGTCGCGCCCGATCCCGAGACGCCGGGCCTCGAGCGCGTCTACCTGACGATTGCGGGCGAGGGGATGACCGTCGGCTGCGACGTCAAGGTGGCCGGTTTTGGCCCGCGCCTCGATCCCGACGTGAAACAGGATGATGCCGTCGTCACCGGCACCGTGGTCGGCAAGCGCCGCCTCGGCGGCTGGTGTGATGTCTGGCTGCCGGAGGGCGCAGAGGTGTCGGTCAAGCCGGGCCAGACCGTGCTCGCAGGCGAGACGCCGTTGCTCACCCGGTTCAGCGTGTCGTCCGCGACGTCCGACGCCGACACCGATCTTGATTTCCATGAGGCAGACGAACTGGAAGAGGCCACCGCGGCCATGTTCAAGCGTCTGCGTGAGGAAGTGTCGGAGAATCTCGCCGGTGTGCAGGGCGATGAGGACGCGCCGGGTGAGGGCAAGCCTCAGGAATCCTGATCCTTCGCCGGCGCACGGTTCATCCAGTCCATCACGGGCTTAAGCGGGAAGGCCCAGGCGATGCCCGCGACCAGGTAGAAGGGCAGCTGGACCCAGCGCGGCCAGCTGTTGATCGTGCCGGAGAAGCTCGCCAGCGCAATCACATAAGCGGCGAGGAACACGATCATGATCAGCATGGCGACGGGTTTTCGCATTGTGTCGTTTCCTGTCTTCCCGGGGTTGCGCATCTCCGGCGCCGTCGGCGCCACCATGCGACCTTGTTGACCTTGCAGGCGGCCCTGCAACTGGCAAATAGAGCGTATGTCAACGCTTGTCCAAACACCTGCGCCCGCCCCGGCGCTGTCGGCACCGCGGGAGGGGCTGACGGCGGTCAGGGTTTGGCTCGTCCTGCTCGCGCTCATGGTCTACGCCATGATCCTCATCGGCGGCGCGACGCGGCTCACCGATTCCGGGCTGTCAATCACCGAATGGGCACCGATCAGCGGGGCGCTGCCGCCGCTTTCCGACGCCGCCTGGCAGTCTGAATTCGAGAAGTATCGCCAGACCACCGAGTATCGTGATGTGAACCGCGGCATGAGCATGGCGGCGTTCCAGTTCATCTACTGGTGGGAATGGGGCCACCGGCAGATGGGACGCCTGATCGGTCTGGTGGCGGTGGCCGGCTTTGCCGTCTTCGCCCTGAAGGGCTGGCTCAGCCGGCGACTGGCTCTGCGGCTCGGCGTGATCATTGCGCTGGGCGGGCTGCAGGGCTTCATTGGCTGGTGGATGGTCTCCAGCGGCGTGGGCGAGACATCACGCATTGATGTGGCCCCTTACCGTCTCATGACGCATTTCACGCTGGCGCTCTTGATCATCGCCCTGATCTTCTGGACCTGGCTCGATCTGTCAGGGCGCGAGCGCCCCGCCGACGGGCCACGCTTTCGCGGGCTTGCCGTGACGCTCTTGGCGCTCACCGCGGTGCAGATGGCCGCCGGGGCCCTGGTCGCCGGACTTGACGCCGGCCGTAGCTACACTGACTGGCCGCTCATGCTGGGCGAGTTCCTGCCATCCGATTACTGGCTCGCCGACTATGGCGCCCGCAATCCCTTCGAAAACCGCGCCACGGTACAGTTCAACCACAGAATCCTCGCTTACGCGCTCTGGGCGCTGGCGCTGCTGGCAGCCTGGCGTGCGCGGGGCACAGGCATGGGGCGCAGCTTCGGCGTACTGGCTGGTCTCGTCACCCTGCAGGCGCTCTGGGGCATCTGGACGCTGGTCAGCGCCGCGCCGCTCGCCCTGGCGCTGGTGCACCAGGGGCTCGGCGTGGCGGTAACGCTTGCGGCGGTCTGGCTCGTCTGGATCAGTTCAGGGAATCGAACAGCGACTGGGTATCGATGAAGACGAAGCGGTTGGACCCGTCCTCGAGCTCGCCCGTGATCGCGATCACGCCGTAGGGGTAACCGCCGTCGCGCGGGGCGGCGATGGCCGCCATCTGCGCCGGTTCCTCCGGCGCTTCCACAGACAGGCCGCTGCGCAGGAGCATGGTCGCGCCATTGCCCGCCTCGCGCACGGTGACGATGTTGCCGGTGACAATGCGCGCGACATAGACCGCTCCGCCGCCCTCGCGGGCGAGCACGTCAAGCTCGGTGGCGCGCGCGGGCAGGCGGAACCGCCCGTCAAAGGCGCTGCGATCGAGATCGATCTCGTCGGCGCTCAGGATCAGAGGGCCGGTGGCAACGACCGGACCGCTGGCGTCGAAGCTGCAGGCGGTGATCTCGTCGGGGGCGTTCAGCACACCCGCGCTCTGCCAGCTCAGATCACCGGCATCGTCTGTGACAACCTCGCCATAGGTCAGCGTCGATGGCGTCACCGCGTTCCAGTAGCCGAGGCGCAGCACCGAACCCTCCGCCCCGCCGGGCGCTCCGCCGCAGATCCCGGCAATGCTGGCGCTGGCACCGACATCGATGTCGAGGGCGATGGGCGCGATCAGTTCCTCCGCGCTCACCAGCATCTTCACCGCGCCGGCCTGGTCGAGGGCGGGGAAGACCGCCAGGATGCTGTCTTCGAAGAATTGTGTCTGGCCGCGGGCGATCGACTGAAGCTTCAGGTCGGCTTCGCGTCCGATGGGGGCACCGTCAATGCTGAACATCTGCACGCCCGCGCCCTCATAGGCGAGTGCAATCACCGTGCGCGGGCCTTCGGAAAGGGCGATGTCGGCGACGGGCTTGTCCAGCGGCTGGCTGTTCCAGGTGGCGGTGAGGTCCTGGCGGATGGGCGCACCGCTGGCTGTGTCCTCGGCCGGTTCGCTGCTGCCGCAGGCGGCCAGCGCAAATGTCATGGCCAGGACCGTTCCTGCGTTGACAAGCTGTGGCTTGCGCTTTAGACGGGCGCGCTCAGGTTTCATTGACAATCTCCGAAGAAAGGCTCCGAGTGGGAGCGATGAAGACGTATTTTGCAAAGCCCGCCGAGGTTGAGAACAAGTGGATCGTCGTCGACGCCGAGGGCGTTGTGGTGGGCCGTCTCGCCTCATTTATCGCCAAACGGCTGCGGGGCAAACACCGCGCGGACTTCACACCGCATACCGATTGCGGCGATCATGTTGTCGTGATCAACGCCGACAAGGCGGTGTTCACCGGCAACAAGATGCGTGACAAGGTCTACTACCGCCACACCGGTCATCCGGGCGGCATCAAGGAGACCACGCCGCAGAAGGTCATGGACGGCCGCTTCCCCGAGCGGGTGATCGAGCTGGCGGTCAAGCGCATGATGCCGAAGGAAAGCCCGCTCGCCCGCAAGCAGTTCTCTAAGCTGCGCGTCTATGCCGGCACCGAGCATCCCCATGAGGCGCAGCAACCGGCGGACGTGAAGTTCAAGGACATGAACACCAAGAATGTGAGGGTTGCCTGATGTCCGATACCGCGACGTCGCTTGAAGACATCAAGGATCTGGGTTCCGAGGCCGTCGCCACCGGCACCGCCGCTGCCATGGAGCCAGCCGAGCCGAAGATCGATGCCCATGGCCGCGCCTATGGCACGGGCCGGCGCAAGAGCGCCACGGCGCGGGTCTGGATCAAGCCCGGCTCCGGAAAGATCACCATCAATGGCAAGGACCAGACCGAATATTTCGCCCGCCCGGTCCTGCGCATGATCATCGAGCAGCCCCTGGTGGCGGCTGACCGACGGACCGAATTTGACGTGGTCTGCACCGTGAAGGGCTCAGGTCTGTCCGGACAGGCCGGCGCGGTGCGCCACGGCATCACGCGCGCCCTCGTGGCCTATGAGCCGACCCTGCGCCCGGTGCTCAAGCCCCATGGCTACCTGACCCGCGACCCCCGCACGGTGGAACGCAAGAAGTATGGACGCGCAAAGGCCCGCCGCAGCTTCCAGTTCTCCAAGCGCTGATCGGTCACGCACGCAGATTTCAGGGGGCGCTTCCGGTCGGAGGCGCCCCCTTTCATTTGAAGGACCCTAGCAAGTGGCGAAGAAGACCGTTTTCATCGATGGCGAGGCCGGCACGACCGGGCTACAAATCGCCGAAAGGCTGGCCGACCATCCGGGCATCGAGCTCGTGTCGATCGATCCCGGCAAACGCAAGGATGCCGACGCGCGCGCGGAATTGTCCAACAGCGCCGATGCGGTGATCCTGTGCCTGCCCGACGATGCCGCAAGCGAGGCCGCCGCGCGGATCGAGGACCCCGACACGGTGGTGATCGACGCCTCCAGCGCCCATCGCGTGGCCTCCGGCTGGGTCTACGGCTTCCCGGAATTGTCGCCCGGTCAGCGAGAGGCGATTGCCAGCGCGCGACGGATCGCGAATCCGGGCTGTTATCCCACCGGCGTCATTGCGCTCCTGCGCCCCCTCATCGATGCTGGCATGCTGGCCAGTGACTATCCCGTCAGTGTGCATGGCGTTTCGGGCTATTCCGGTGGCGGGCGTGCGCTGATCGAGGCCTTCGAGGCCGGCGAAACCGCTGACAATCATCGCATCTACGCCCTCGCGCAGACCCACAAGCACCGCCCGGAGATGAAGGCCTATTCCGGCCTGGACCATCCCCCCGTCTTCATGCCGTCGGTCGGGCGTTTCCGGCAGGGCATGCTGGTGGAGGTCGGGCTCAGCCTGAAGGCCCTGCCCGGCCATCCCCACCGGGAGGATCTCGAAACCGTCCTAAGGGCCCACTACGCCAATGCCGCCTTTATCAGCATCGGTGACGCCGGCGTCCCGGCACTTGAGCCAGAGGCGCTGAACGGCACCAACCGGCTTGAGCTCTTCGTGTTCGGACACGAGGATGAGGCCCGCTTGGTGGCCGGCCTGGACAATCTGGGCAAGGGTGCATCGGGCGCGGCGGTGCAGAACCTCAACATCGCCCTCGGCTTTGATGAGACTGAAGGGTTGCAGGAAACGTCCTGAGCCTGGCGACCCCGGCAGGATTCGAACCTGCGACCGTCCGATTAGAAGTCGGGTGCTCTATCCAGCTGAGCTACGGGGCCGTGACGCCTGTTTCATGCGTCGGACGGGCGCCGTGCGCAAGCGGGCAGGCTCGGACGGCTGCTGATTTCAGTGCGTCCAGGGCCGTTTGCGGTTATGGGCGAAATTCGCCGCATAGCTCTTCACCAGGCGCTTGCGCTCCGGAGCCTCCTCGACGGTGAAGGTGAGATTGTTGCGCCGCGCATAGGCGATCGCCTCGTCACGGGTGTCGAAGCGCAATTGCACCTGGCCGGTATTGTCATCCACCGATGTCCAGCCCATCAGCGGCTCGATCGTGCGGTTCACCTCGGCATTGAACTCCAGCACCCAGCTCCTTGTCTTGCCGCGTCCCGACTGCATGGCGGTCTTTGAGGGCTTGTAGATGCGTGCCTGCATGGGCGTCGTGCTCCCGGATCAACAGATCATTTGATGGTCGGAGCGGTAGGATTCGAACCTACGGCCCCCTGGTCCCAAACCAGGTGCGCTACCAGACTGCGCCACGCTCCGACATGTCAGTGTCCTGCCCATATCCCCTTGCGACGGTCAACGGCAAGGGGCGATCAATCCGTTTCCGGTGCGGCGTCCTCGCCCTCAGGCGCATCGGCATCCGGCACATTGGCGAAGATCCGGTGCACCACGATGTCGCCCGGCGCGATGCCGAGGCGGGCAGAGGCGCCGGCATTGAGCTCCAGCACGCCCTTCACCGGGAAGCCGGGATTGATGATCCGCGTCGACATGGGCTCTGCGTCGCGGGCAACGGCGAGGACCTGCCCGCCAGTGTCCATGAACAGGATGTCGAGGGGGATGAGCGTGTTCTTCATCCACATGTTCGCTTCGCGCGGCTGGCCGAAATCGAACAGCAGGCCGTGACCCTCGGGCAGGTTCTCGCGGTTCATCAGACCGATGCGGATTTCCTCGGCCTCGTCGGCGAATTCGACCGTCAGCGATACCTCTCCGTCGCTGGTCTGCACGGTGAGGGGTTCCTCGGCCAGTTTCTGCACATCGGCGGCATTCTGGGCGATGGCGGCCTCGGCCATGATGGCGACCGCGAAGAGGGCAAAGCATTGGTGTCTCATGGTCCGAAGCGCTACCCCAGGCCGCGCGGGTGCACAAGATGGCGCAGCAGATCGCCCGACGCCCTAGCCACTCACCGGGCCGACCCAGACCTGTTGTGCATTGACGAATTCGAGGATGCCATGGGGGCCGAGTTCGCGGCCATAGCCTGAACGCTTGATGCCGCCGCTCGGCAGGCGGGGGTCGGTCTTGACGATCCCATTGATCGCCACTTGCCCGGCCGCGATCTTGCGCGCCATGTCTTCGGCGCGGGCGGTCTCCGCGGTCCAGATGCTGGCGGCCAGGCCATAGGGCGTGTCATTGGCCATGGCGAGGGCGTGGTCGGCGTCCCTGGCGCGAATGACAGCGGCGACGGGGCCGAAGGTCTCCTCGACAAAGGCGCACATGCCGGGCTCGACTGCGGTGAGCAAGCTTGCGGGATAGAAGCAGCCGGGGCCGTCAGGGATTGCGCCGCCGAAAACCAGCCTGGCACCCTGTTTCACGGTGTCGCTCACCTGGCGATGCAATTCATCGCGCAGGTCGGCACGCGCGATGGGTCCGATATCGGTCTTCATGTCGCACGGGTCGCCGAGCTTCAGCGCCTGCAATTCGCGGCCCAGCTTTTCCACGAAGGCGTCATGGACGCTGTCTTCGACAATGATGCGCTTGGCTGCGATGCAGGACTGGCCGGCATTGATGATGCGCGAGGTCTTGAGCACGCCCGCGGCGGTGTCGAGATCGGCATCTGCGAGGACGATGGAGGGGTCCGAGCCACCGAGTTCCAGCACAGCGGGCTTGATCTCCGAGGCGGCGATGGCGGCCACCGCGCTGCCACCCCGATCGGAACCGGTGAAGGACACCGCCCTTACACGCTGGTCGCGGATGACCGCTTCGACATCGGGTGTCTCAAGGAACAGGGCATCGAAGAGGCCCTCCGGCGCGCTGACCGCCCTGAACACGTCGGCAATCGCCGCCGCGCAGCCTGGCACATGGGGATCATGCTTCATCAGGCAGGTATTGCCCGCCATCAGCGCCGGCGCACAGAAGCGAAAGGCCAGCCAGAAGGGCGCATTCCAGGGCAGGATGCCGAGCACGGGGCCGAGTGGCAGGTGCTGGACATAGGACAGGCTGGCATCGGATTCGATGACCTGGCGGGCGAGGTAGCGCTCGGCGTTGGCGGCATAGTGCTCTGCACACCAGGCGGCCTTCTCGACCTCGCCGATCGCTTCCTTAGCCGGCTTTCCCATCTCCTCCGTCATCAGCGGCGCGAGGGTGTCGACATTCCTGCGCATGTGTTCAGCGACCGATGTCATAACACCCGCACGCTCGGCGAACCCGGTCCGGCGCCAGTCGGCGAAGCGCGCCTCGGCGCTTGCAAGCTTCGCCTCGAGCGAAGCGGCGGTCTCGGTGGGCATTTCGCGGACAGTCTCGCCCGTTGCCGGATTGATGGCTTTCAGCATGTCGCCTCTTTCCTGATGTGTCCTGGCCGGTCAGGCGCGATCAGTTCGCGGCTGCGGGATCGCCCTTGCCATTGCCGGTCCTCGCCGGCGACAATTTCGCCTTCGCGGCGCGCTTGTCCGGCTTGACGGTGAAATCGCGCTCCAGCGTGAAGAAACTCTCCGATCCGTCCTCGGTGATGTAGATCGTGTCGGAAATGCCGACCGTCTTG
Organism: uncultured Hyphomonadaceae bacterium; assembly: GCA_964644395.1. Taxonomy (GTDB): domain Bacteria; phylum Pseudomonadota; class Alphaproteobacteria; order Caulobacterales; family Hyphomonadaceae; genus JBGSUF01. The sequence continues at coordinate 17,809 of CAZXWB010000011.1, forward strand.
TCGCCATCGACGCCCCAGAGCCAGGGGATGAAGTGGAAGGTCATGCCGGGCTTCAGCACGCTCGGGCTGCCCTGCATGAGTGACAGGATGTAGCCCTCATCCCAGCTCGGCGGGAAAGCGATGCCGATGGAGTAGCCCGACCGCGTGATCAGGCCGCCGCCATGGGTGCCGGTGGCCAGGATATCGCGCACGATCTTGTCGGCATCCGATACGGTCAGCCCGGGCTGGAGATAGCGTTTCAGCTCGTCCAGCGCGCTCTTCATCGTCTCCTGGGCGCTCTCCATGCTGGGCGAGAGCTCGCCAAGCACCACCGTGCGCATCATGGCGGTATGGTAGCGCCGGTAACAGCCGCCGAGTTCGAGGAAAACATGTTCGCCGGGCTTGACGGCGCGGCCCTCCCAGGTCGCGTGCCCGATCATGGACCGCGGCCCGGACGTGACATAGGGCATAACGGCCGGGGGCTCGCCGCCGGCGCGGAACATGGCGTTGCAGACCGCCGCCCCGATCTCGTTTTCCGTTACGCCGGCCTCCACCGCCTCGATACCCGCCTGCATGCCGGCCTCGGTCGCCCGCGCGGCCTTGCGCATCGCCTCGATCTCCACATCGGACTTGCACAGCCGGCCCTCCTCGACGATCCCGAAACAGTCGAGCAACCGGGCACCCGGCATGGCGGTCAGGATGCGGTCCTGCTGGTAGGCGGGCAGGAAGTAGGAGTTGCGCTCATAGCCGATGGTGCCCGAGGACAGGCCGGCTTCGCGCAGGGCCTCGGTCAGCGTCTGGATCGCGTCGCCATTATCGGCATAGGGCCGGGTCTTTTCCACCCAGGTGCGCGCATCGACATTCGAGGCCTCCATGTTCCGCGTCACCATGAAGGCCTCGCCATCCAGGGACACCACGAGCGCCTGGAAGAAGGAATAGCCGGTGGTCTGGTAGTCGGTGAGGTACATGAGGTTTTCGGGATCGCAGATGATTGCGGCATCGAGGCACCGCTCGCGCATCCGCGCCCTCAGCTCATCCATCCGGCGGACATATTCCTCCGGCGGGAAGGTCATGTCGTCGCGGTGTTTCATGCCGGGACCGTCGCGTCGGCAATGGCGGCGTCGAGTATGTCGAAGGCCTCATTCAGGTCTTCATCCGGGATCGTGAGCGGCGGGATGCACTTCAAGACCCTGCCGGCCGGTCCGCACCCTCCGAGCAGAAGACCGCGATCGAAACACCCGGCCACGACGGCCTTTGCAAGGGCGCCGTCATGGGTGTCGAGGCCGTGGATCATGCCCCGCCCGCGCACCGTGGCCTGGCCGCCGGGGATGCCTTCGGCCGCGCTGGCGAGGCGCTCGGCCATGACCGCGCCCTTGCGCCGGACCTCTGCCATCAGCCGGTCGTCGCGGAAATACTCCTCCAGGGCGACACGGCCAGCGACAAAGGAGAAGCCCTGTCCGCGGAAGGTGCCGGTGTGCTCGCCCGGCGACCAGTGGCGGTCATGTTCGGGCTTGTTAAGATTCATGGCGAGTGGCGTGCCGAAGCCGCCAATGCCCTTGGCGAGATTGATGATGTCGGGATCAAGGTCCATGCCGTCGAAGCTGAAATAGCTGCCGGTGCGCCCGCATCCGGCCTGGATGTCGTCGATGATGAAGAGCGCGCCGATCTCGCGGGCAAATGCCCGCAATTCCTTCAGCCACTCCGCACTGGCCACCCAGACACCGCCTTCGCACTGGACGGCCTCGATCAGTATGGCCGCCGGCGGCTCCAGCCCCGATGATCCGTCGGCGTACATGGCGCGCAGGCTCTCCAGCGGGTGTTCCAGCGACATTCGCGTGACATGGGAGAGCGGCACGCCGCCGGCCCTGCGGAAATAGGCGTTCGCCGTCATGGCCAGCGCGCCCAGCGTCATGCCGTGAAAACCATGGGTGAAGGCCATCACCTCGGTGCGCCCGGTGACGCGCCGTGCGAGCTTCAGTGACGCTTCCACCGCATTCGTGCCCGTCGGGCCGGTGAACTGCATGCGATAGTCCATGCCGCGGGGCTTCAGGATGATGTCTGCGAAGGCCTCCAGGAAGTCGCGCTTGGCCGTCGTGGCGGTGTCGAGGCTGTGGGGGATGCCGTCGGCCTGGATGAAATCGATCAGGGCCGCTTTCATCTTCGGATTGTTATGGCCGAAGTTCAGGACCCCGGCGCCGCCGAAAAAGTCGATATAGGAGCGCCCGGACTCGTCCACCTGGCGGGCATTGGACGCCGATGCGAACACCGTGGGGTAGGTGCGAACATAGCCGCGCACCTCCGATTCCCACCGCTCAAAGGTCTCAAGTCCGGTCTCTGGTCGCGCATGTCCGTCCATGTCGGTCTCCCTGTTATTCGCGTGTTGGCCCGGTCAGGTCCGCGGCGTGTGACTGTCCGGCAGGGGCGCCCCGGCGACGCGCGCAAAGACCCGGGCGACCACGGGGATCAGCCGGTCGTTGAAGTCGTAGCGGGGTGAGTGGCAGGGCTGGGCGTGCTGCATCTCGCCGTCATCGCTGCCAATCAGGGCAAACGCGCCGGGCACCTGTCCGAGGTAATAGCTGAAATCCTCCGATGCCATGATTGGCACAGGCAGGTGGCCGGCCTGCCAGTCCGCGCCGAGTTCCTCTGCCAGCGCGCCGCGCATCTCTCCGGCCGGTCCGGCATGGTTCACCGTGGCGCCGTAGCGCGGAAAGATCTCTGTCTCCGCCTCCACGCCATGGGCGCGGGCGGTGGCGTCGGCGATCTCCGCGATCAGGGCGTTGATACGGTCCCGGTCGGCGGCATCGGCGAGGCGGATGCTGCCGCCGATCACGGCATCGTCACGGATCACCGTGTCAAAGCTTGCGGCATCGATCGACGTGACCGACACAACGGCGGCATGCTGCGGCGCCAGCCGTCGCGACACGATCTGCTGCAGCGCAATGGTGACGGCCGCCGCCGCCAGCACCGGATCGCGCGCCTTTTCCGGCTGGCTGGCATGGCCACCGGCGCCTTTCAGCGTGATGCGGAATGTGCCGTTTCCAGCCATGACCGCACCGTCGGGGCAGACCGCCTGTCCGAAGGGGATGGCCGGCCAATTGTGCCAGCCGAAAACCGCATCGACACCGTCCAGCGCGCCATCGTCTATCATCCGCCGCGCGCCGTGGCCGCCTTCCTCGGCGGGCTGGAAAAGCAGGGTCACCGGTCCGGGAAGGTGCGCCTCGTTCTGTTTCAGCCAGGCCGCGCTCGCCATCAGCGCGGCGGTGTGGCCGTCATGTCCGCAGGCATGCATGCAGCCTTCCTCACGCGATGACCACTCACGCCCGCTTTCCTCGTTGATCGGGAGCGCGTCAATATCCCCGCGCAGGGCCACATGGCGCCCGCCTGCGCCGGCCGCAAGCGTCGCTACCGTTCCGGTCTCCGCGCAGGCGTGCCAGGTTATTCCGAGCTCATCAAGCCTCGAACGCACAAGCGCGGCGGTGGCAAACTCCTGCCAGGTCAGTTCGGGATGCTGGTGCAGTTCCCGACGCATCATGATTGCCGAATCGACGATCCGGTCAAATTCAGCAGACGGCGACAGCAAGTCCCCAGCGGATTTGTTCGTATCCATGATCACTGTCTAGCAACCCTTGACAGCCGCAGCAACAGAGCGCCGGGAACGCGGCGAGCCGTCGGTACACATGCACTGCACGCGCCTCTAGCGGCCATGAATCGATGGCGCCGCGAAAGGACTTTCGGCAGGTGCGCCGCGGTCCTGTTCAGGATGTGCGGGCCTTAAGGATGGCCGGCACGGTGGCCGCCAGGATGGCGAGGTCGAGCCGGATCGACCAGTTCTCGACATATTCAGTGCCGAGTTCGGCCCTGAGCGCGAAGGGGAGGTCGTTGCGGCCGCGCACCTGCCAGAGACCGGTGATGCCGGGGCGGGTGGCCTCGTAGGCCTTCAGGTGCCGGCCGAGGGATTTGCGCTGGACCGGAAGGATGGGGCGCGGCCCGACAATCGACATCTCGCCGCGCAGGACGTTGATGAGTTGGGGCAATTCATCGAGGCTCGACTTGCGGATGAAGCGCCCGATCCGGGTGACGCGCGGGTCGTTGGACAGCTTCTGGTAAGTCGCCCATTCCTTTCGGGCATCTGGATTCTTTGCCAGGAGTTTCTGTAGCCGTGCCTCGGCATCGATGTGCATGGAGCGGAACTTGATCATGGAAAATGAGCGTCCCCCGCGCCCGACCCGGCGCTGGGTGAAGAAGACCGGTCCATGGCTGCTCAGCGCCACAAGCAGCATCAGGAGGACAAAGAGCGGGGCAAGCAACACAAGAGCGGAGACCGCGATCAGGATATCCACGGTCCGCTTCACCGGTCCGTTGATCCCCAACCAGCTGCCATCGCCGCCGCGGCCCCGGTTCTCCGCATTGCCCACCGCGCGATTCCCTGCCTTCGGCGCTCCCGAACGCGCAAGATTCGGATCATCGAGAATGGTCATGTCGAAAATACCCTCCGCCGCGGGAGGGCATAACGTTAATACGGCGCTAAAAAAAGAAGAAAATACAGCTAAAATCAGTGACAAAGGATTAACGCTCAGTGTGACGGGGAATTGCAGCACTGGCGTCCGGCTTGCAAGCGGAGCCGAATGATTGAGACTGCAACCGAGACTCGACTAGATCGGAACAAGGCGATTGGAGTTCACCCATGACATTGCGAAAAGCTGTTCTCCCCGTGGCCGGCCTCGGCACACGCGTGCTGCCGGCGACCAAGGCCATTCCTAAGGAATTGTTGCCCGTCGTTGACCGTCCTGCGCTGCAATATGTCGTGGATGAGGCCATCGAGGCCGGGATCGAGCATTTTGTCTTCGTGACCGGGCGCAACAAGGGTGCGATCGAGGACCATTTCGACCGGAGCTTCGAGCTCGAGGAGACGCTCAGGAAGAAAAACAAGACCGCCATACTTAATGAGCTCGAAGCCGGGCTCCTGCCCGCCGGCGCGGCAAGCTTCGTGCGCCAGCAGTCGCCACTGGGGCTCGGTCATGCGGTGTGGTGCGCACGCGACATTGTCGGCGATGAGCCCTTCGCCGTGCTCCTGCCGGATGTGATCGTCAAGGCCGAACGCTCATGTCTCGCCCAGATGGCCGACGCCTTCGCCCGGACCTGCGGCAACATGATCGCCGTCGATCCCGTGCCCGAAGAGCGCGTCTCCTCCTATGGCGTGATCGCGCCCCAGGGAGACGCCGATGGTCGCCTGATCCGCATGTCCGGCATGGTCGAGAAGCCGTCTCGCGATGAGGCCCCTTCGAATCTGGCCATTACCGGGCGTTACATCCTCCAGCCGGAAATCTTCCGCCTGCTCGAAGACCAGGGCCCGGGCGCCGGCAATGAGATCCAGCTCACCGATGCCATGGCTCGGCTTATGGAGATGCAGGACTTCCACGCCTTCGAATTCGAGGGACGGCCCTTCGATTGCGGCTCGAAGGCGGGCTATTTCGAAGCTGTGCTGCATCACGCGCTCGATAACGCCGAGATTGGCGCAACGGCCCGCGACATGGTTACCGCAGCGATCAAAACCGGCTGAGCGCACTTTCCATTGTCGCCGGGATTGACTAGTCCATGGGCGGCGAAGGGATATGTTCGATGCTTTTCCTGATCACCGGGGCGGCCGGCTTCATCGGTTATCAACTGGCCGACCGGCTGCTCGGCGCTGGACATGGCGTGATCGGCGTCGACAATCTGAACGCCTACTATGATCCGGGGCTCAAGCGCGCACGCCTGTCGCGATTGCAAGCCCGACCGGGCTTCAGTTTCCACGAACTCGATGTGTCGGACCATGACACGCTGGCGAGCCTCGTGCAGCGCCATGACATCGACCGCGTCATCCACCTGGCCGCCCAGGCCGGGGTGCGCCATTCCATCGATGCGCCCTTCGATTATGCCCAGTCCAACCTGACCGGGCATCTCAGCGTGCTGGAGGCCTGCCGGCGCGCCAAGAGCCGCCCGCTTCTCATCTATGCCTCTTCGAGCTCGGTCTATGGCAGCCAGACCGAGGGGCCTTTTCGTGAGGGCGACCGCCTGCCGGCGCCGGCGTCGCTCTATGCGGCGACAAAGCAGGCCGACGAGCTGATGAGTGCATCCTATGCGCAGCTCTACGGACTGCAGCAGATTGGCGTGCGTTTCTTTACCGTCTATGGTCCGTGGGGGCGGCCTGACATGGCCTACTGGCTCTTTACCGAACGCATCCTCAGGGGCGAGCCGATAAAGGTCTTCAATGGGGGCCGGCTGCAGCGTGATTTCACCTTCATCGACGATGCGATTGATGCGCTGGCCGCCATTGCCACAGGCGATCCCCAGTTCAAGGGGCTGCACCCTCACAGGCTCTACAATATCGGCCATAACCGGCCGGTTGAACTGATGGATTTCATTTCCGCGATCGAGGACATCGCGGGACAGAAGGCGAAACTTGATATGCAGCCCATGCAGGCCGGCGACGTGCCCATGACGTGTGCCGACATCAGTCGCATCGGCAAGGATTATGATTATACACCCCGGGTCGAATTGCGTGAGGGATTGCAGGCTTTTGTAAACTGGTACCAGCAATATCGAGCTGGTGTGACCGGGGCTGGGACTGCAGCTGCGGATGCGAACGCCTGAAGGGACTGTAGGAAATGTGCGGGACACGTGCCGGGTCTGTTTTCGCGCGAGGGTGACGTGGTTTCAGGGCTGACATCGTCTACCGTCGCCATGAGCCGCGGCAGTTTGCTCATCGTTCTGGCGCTGACGCTGGCGGCGGCCGCTTCGCATCTCCTGCTCGCGTCGATTGAGAGATGGCCACAGGCGCTCCTTTTTGCTGGCCTTATAAGCTGGTTGGCGGTCATCGACGCGCAGCGGTCTGTTTTGCCAAACGCGCTCACTTACGCCCTGACACTTACCGGATTGGTCGAAGGCGCATGGTTTGATGCCGAACATCTGTCCGACCGTGTGATCGCTCTGCTTGCCGGTTTCGGCGTCTTCGCGGCGCTGGGCTCGGCGTACCGGACGAGGACGAATCAGGTCGGTCTCGGCCTGGGAGACGCCAAGTTCCTCGCGGGTGTGGGTGCCTGGCTTGGCTGGTCAGAATTGCCCGGTGTCGTCCTGGTGGCCTCGTGCAGTGCAATCATCTGGTCGGCACCGGCAATCCTGCGCCATGACAAGGCGACGCCGCTCCGCGTCCGCTTCGGCCCTTTCCTGGCGCTTGGCGGCTGGGCGGGCTGGCTCATGCTGCATGCCAACTGAGCGGGGCTATGTTCCGGCGCACGTCTTGCCACGGTCAATGCGGGGCCGGTGTATGCTGCTGTCGACGCCGGTCTTGAACGCCAATATCGCTCGTCGGTTGCGTCCTTCGACAGGCTGCGCAGCAGTCGGCGCACTTGCGGTTCACTCTTGGCAATGCGAGGAGGCACAGAAGAACGTTTGTCCTTGGTCGGGCGGGGCGGAAACGGTTGGGAAGAACGGATCTCATGACCACGACTATCGGTTCAGCCCTCAGTGGCAGGCTGGCATATCGGGGGGGGCAGATGGTTACAGCGCTGATCGTGCTTTCGTGCGGAATGGTCGCCGCCAACATGGTCTGGACCATCCTTGCCGGCGCGGATTGGAACATGCGATCACCGGCGGCCGTGCAAGACGCAGGCGCTTCAAATTCTTCAACGGACCTGAGCATTCTTGAGCGCACAACGCCTTTCCGCGTGATCCTGCCTGCGCCCGCCAGCGTGTCGGTGGGTGACGGTCAGCCCGAGGACACGCCCGAAACGAAGCTGAAACTGACCCTCCACGGGTTCCGGCTGGATGGTGATGCGGAGACCAGCATTGCGGTAATTTCCCGCGAAACTCAGTCGCAGCAACATTACCGCGTCGGCGATCCGATCGAGGGACTGCCGGATGTGTACCTCGTCAGAATTTTTGCCGATGGCG
>CAZXWB010000012.1:0-25667 GCA_964644395.1 uncultured Hyphomonadaceae bacterium
GCGAAAGCCGCAACCTGCTTGCCATCACCAAGACGCCCACCCGACTGTTCTGCTCGGTGGAGGATGAAAGCTTCTTCGCCGCCGGCGACATGACGGTGGACCGCTCACCCGGCAACATCAATCCCATGGGCCGGTGCGGCGCAGCCGAGGTCCTCACCCTGACCGTGACATACAATTCCGAGGACCCGGAGACCATCGACCTGATCGGAGACTGTCACTTCGTGGAAGAAAGGGTAACCGAGGCGGTGCTGGACCTCACATCCGGGGACATCACCACCGAGCGTGTGCCCGTCGGGAGCCTTCCGGAATGAAACGGATACTGATCGCGATGGTTGCCCTGTCGCCTGTCACCGCCCTGCAAGGGGGCGGGCTACGGGCTCCGTCGCGGACCCAAGCCGCTCCTCGGCGGCGTCCCTGATGATGCTGGCCAGCCGGGCAAAATCCTGTGCCCGACCGCTACGTTTCAGCCAGACCAGATGCAGGGTGCGCGAGGCGTGCACGCTGTCGATGGGCCGCACCACGACGTCATCGCGCCCCTCGATCTCGGAAAGGATGTAGAGCAGGGGCATCAGGGCGAGGCCCGTGCCCATGGACACCATGAGGCGCAGGGCATCGAGGCTTGTGCCGAGATAATCGGTGCGGACCTGGGCGCCGGCCTGTTCGGCAAAGCGCAGCGTGAGCCGGCCGAGCTGGTGGCTCTCGCCGAGGGTCAGGAGGTCACGCCCCTTCAGCGCCGAGAGCGCAAGTGCGCCGGTCCCGGCCAGGACGTCGTCGGGCGGCAGGGCCAGGTGAACGCTTTCGGCGAAGAGCTCCTCGCCATCGACGCCTTCGAATTCCGGCCTCACCGTCAGGATGGCGTCGACAACCGAATCCATCAGTAGCTGGCGCAGGCCCGGCACCGTGCCTTCACGGATGATCAGTTTCAGGTCCGGAAAATCGGCATGGAGCCGACGCGTCGCCCGCGGCAGGAGATACGGGCCCACCGTGGGCAGGCAGCCCAGTCTTATCGCCCCGCCGAGCTGGGCGGCGTCGCGCCGGGCATAGCGCTCCAGATCCTCGACATCCTGGACGATGCGTCGGGCCCGCGCGAGCAGGCTTTCGCCCGCCGGTGTCAGCCGCGCGCCGTGGCGCCCGCGGTCGAACAGAGACAGGCCGAGGCGTTCCTCCAGTGACCGGATGCCCGCCGTGACCGCCGACTGGGCAATGCCCAGCCGGTTGGCCGTTTCGCCAAACCGTTCGGTTTCCGCCAGCAGGCAGAGCATCTTCAACTGTCGAAGCGTCGGCATTTGCATCTCTCTTGTTTATGGAATCGCAATTCCGTTTCTATTTCAATGATGTACCTCCGGCAACCAGTTCCGTGTCGTCGGCGGGTGCCGACCATCACCAACAAGGAGTAGAGAATGTTATCGCGCAGACTGTCACTGGAAGCCCGCCATCGGGAGCTGGAGGCGGAAATCGCCGAGGAGGCGAGCCGTCCGATGCCGGATGACCTGCGCCTGTCCGCCCTGAAGCGGCAGAAGCTCCTGATCAAGGATACGCTGTTTGCCCTAGAACGCCGGGGTCGCCGGCGCCGTCGGATGCAGCGAGAGGCCCGGCTGGCCGCCTGAGGAGTCCCTGACACCATACCTGACCCGCTTCAGCGCCGAATTTTCCTCCCCCCTACGCGCCTTTCGGCACTGAAGCGACCAGGGCGGCACCCCAGGGTGCCGCCCTGGCTTTTCCTGGCCTTGCGCGGGCGCGCCGGGCGGTCCAAGACCTCCGCGCTGCAAGACGCCACCGACGGAGCCCAGCGCCATGACGAAGACCCTGCTCATCCTGCCCGGCGACGGCATCGGACCGGAAGTGACCCGCGAGGCCGCCAAGGTGCTCGAAGCGGTGGCCCCGGACGTGTCGGTGCAAACGGCGCTGGTCGGCGGTGCGAGCCTCGACGCCCACGGGGTCCCGATCACTGATGACACGCTTGCGGCGGCGGCCGCCAGCGATGCGGTGCTGCTGGGCGCGGTCGGGGGTCCGAAGTGGGCCGAAGTGGCCCGCGACAAGCGGCCCGAAATGGGACTGCTCGGCCTGCGCAAGCATCTCGACGTGTTCGCCAATCTCCGTCCGGCCTTCTGCTTCCCGGCCCTGGTCGAAGCCTCCAGCCTGAAGCCGGACATCGTGTCCGGCCTCGACATCATGATCGTGCGGGAACTGACCTCCGGGGTCTATTTCGGCCAGCCGCGCGGCGTGGACACGCGCGACGGGATGAAGGTCGGCTTCGACACCGCGCTCTACACCGAGGCCGAGGTCCAGCGCGTGGCCGATGTCGCCTTCGAGATCGCCCGGGGCCGTTCGGGCCGTGTCTGTTCGGTGGAAAAGTCGAATGTCATGGAAAGCGGCCTGTTCTGGCGCGAAACCGTGGCCGCAAGGCACGGTGAGACAGGCGAGGGCGTGGAGCTGACCCACATGTATGCCGACGCCTGCGCCATGGAGCTTGTGCGCGCGCCGAAACAGTTCGACGTCATCCTCGCAGGCAACCTCTTCGGCGACATCCTGTCGGATGAGGCGGCCATGCTGACCGGCTCGATCGGCATGTTGCCCTCTGCGGCCATCGGCGCTGGCGGCCCGGGCCTGTTCGAACCGGTGCACGGCTCCGCCCCCGACATTGCGGGACAGGGCCTGGCAAACCCCTTTGCGGCGATCCTGAGCTTGGAAATGGCGTTGCGCTGGTCCCTCGGCATGGCCTCAGCGGCCGACCGGGTGACCCGGGCGGTCTCGGCCGCTTTGCAGGAGGGCGCGCGCAGCCGTGACCTCGGCGGGGATCTCAGCACCAGCGAAATGGGCGATGCGGTGATTGAGAGATTGTAGCTTTCAGCGCTCCACCGCCAGGAAACGCACCGGGCGTTCCGGCCCCTCGAGCACCGCCGCCGTCAGCGGCCCGCCATACACCGCGCCGGTGTCCACATTGATGCGGCGGCCATCGGCGGAAATGTCCGGAGCATCGTCTTCGGTTGGCGTGTGGCCGTGCACCACGCGGCAGCCCTCGAGCGCCGGATTGCTCCACGCCTCGCTGCGGAAGAAGCGCGGCGAGCGCGTCCAGAGATGCACATCGGGACGGTCGTCGGGATAATCGCGCGGTTCGATGCCGGCATGGACAAAAATGAGTCGCCCGTTCTCCGCCGTCGAGATATGGGGCAGCGCCTCCAGCCAGGCCCTGTGGGCGGCATCCACCTCGGCCTCCTCACCGGCTGCGGCATAGCTCTCGACCGCCCGGTCGCCGCCATTGACCAGCCAGTGCAGGCTTTCATCGCTGCCCGGACCCTCGCGCAGCGCGTCCAGCATCATCTGTTCGTGATTTCCGCGCAGATTGACGATGCTTACCTTATCATCGCCCGCATGGCGGGCCTCGAGGGCGATCAGTTGCTCGATCACGCCGCGGGAGTTCTCGCCCCGATCCACATAGTCGCCGAGGTGGACCAGCGTCATGGCACGCCCGCCGCCAAGGGCGTCGTGGTCGGCGAAGATGGCCGCGTGCAGCGCCGCCAGCCGGTCGGCTTCGCCATGCACGTCACCGACGGCGTAATAGATGCGTTCACCGCTCATCCCGATTTCCAGATCTGACACACGCGCCAGGGGAAACTGGCACGCCGTTTGCGAGAAGCACAATGAGCCAAGGCTCTCATCTCCATCACGATTCCTCGGGGCTCGACCGGACAGGTCGGGCCCTTCTTTTTCGATAAGTCACGCCTCCCACACGGGGTTACAAGGGCCAGCGACAGTTCGCATCAGCCCTGGCGGACAATTGACCGGCGTGCCCGTCTTTCGGCCATCTCGCGGCGCACACTGTCCAGGCTGAAGACGATCACGGCCGCCCAGATGAAGCCGAAGGCCGTCAGCCGCGTCAGGCCCAGGGGCTCGCCATAGGCCAGGCCGATGGCAAATTGCAGGGTCGGGCCGAGATACTGGATGAAACCGATGGTCGACAGCCGCAGCCGCCGCGCCGCAATCGCAAACAGGATGAGCGGCGTCGCCGTGATCGGGCCGGACACCATGAGCAGCGGCCAGTCGATCGCCTGGCGTGGCACAAGAGCGGCCCACATGCCGCTGATCTCCGCCCATATGGCCAGGACCGGCAGGAGCACCAGAACCTCGACCAGGAAACCGATGCGGCTGTCCACCGCGATCTGTTTGCGGATCACCGAATAGGCGGCGAAGCAGAAGCACAGAACCAGCGCCACGATTGGCAGGCGGCCGAGGGCGAGGGTTTCCACCGACACGCCGATGCAGGCCAGCAGCACCGCGATCCACTGCACCGTGCGCAACCGTTCGGCCATGAAGACCGCACCGACAGCGACGTTGACCAGCGGATTGATGTAGTAGCCGAGGCTCGCCTCCATGACGCGGTCCTGCTCCACCGCCCAGATATAGGTGAACCAGTTGAGCCCGATGAGCAGGCCGGAGGCTGTCAGCCAGAACAGCCGGCGCGGTGTCACCACCCTGGCCAGGTCGCGCCAGCGCGCGGCCATAAGGACAAGCACAATCCCCGTGGGCACCGACCACACGACCCTGTGAACGAGGATCGCGCCGGCGGAATACTCACCCACCAGTTTGAAATAGAGCGGCAGAAGGCCCCAGATCGTGTAGGCGCCGAGGCCCGCCAGCAGGCCAGTGCGGATATTGACAGGCATGACTTCCCAGCCTCACCGGCGCAATCAGCAGTACGCCAACGCCTTCCGTTCCAACGATGGACCCTAGGCTCAGTTGCCAGCAAGTGTGTCAACCAGATCGCGGATCTCGTCCTCGGTCAAGTCCGCGGCAGGCATCAGGCTTCCAGGCACCATGGACTGGGGATCGCGCAGGAAGGCGATCAGCCGCTCCTCCGTCCATTTGCCGCCCATCATTGTCAGCGCTTCCGAGTAATCAAATCCATCGATCGAGGCCACTCGTCGCCCCACCACGCCTTCAAGGCCCGGGGCGACGCCGCCATTGCCGTGGCAACTGGTGCAACCTGCCTGCATCAGGGCGGCGAGTTCGGGTGACGTGTCGGCCTCGTCGGCATCGGCGCGGCTGTACATCAGCACTTCGGCCGTGCGGTCGGTCTTGATCAGGATCCGGCCCTGGGCATCGATGGAAACATCGCGGGCGCGCACACCCGTGGCGATCGGCTCGGTCAGGATCACACGGCCGTCCTCAATGCGGACCCGGTAGAAGGAACCGTGCTTCAGTGTGCCGACGGCCAGGTCGCCTTCCCATTGAGGAAACTCCGGTCCCGAGACCGGGACCATGGAGGAGAGCGCTGGCGATGGTACAAAGGCAAAGGCCGGGGCGCGGTAATTGTCTGGCACGGCCCCCGTCTCGCTGGGCCAATCCTTCTGGCCGTAATGAGTCGTCAGAGTCTTGACTGGCCAGCCGTAATTGCCGCCAGCTTCGATGAGATTGATTTCGTCGCCACCCTCTGCGGCATTCTCCGCCAGCCACAGTGCACCGTCCGGGCCGGTGGCGATGCCCCCGGGATTGCGATGGCCGACGGAGAGCACAGTGTCTGCTCCGGTGACTGGGTCGATCAAAAGGACCTTGCCGTAATCATTGTCCCTTGCCTGCGGGTCAACGCCAGGTGTGGACCGGTTGAAGTAGTCCACACCGAAATCACCGACGAAGACCGCAACCTGACCGTCCGGCCGGTAGGTCATTTCACCGCCTGCCTGGAGCGGGAAGGAACCCTTGGCAGACGCTATGCACGGGTCAGATCGCCAGGTCTCGCGCCATTCGGCGGCCGTCAGGGCGCGTTCGCCGAGACTTTCGACCAGAGTGCGATAAAGGACCACGTGAACGCAAGCCTCGGCTGGGTCAACGCGGGTCATCGTCACCAGGACCTCCACGTTTCCGTCAGACAGCCGCCGCATCTTCAGGTCCTGGTATCCGAGCGCCGACTTGTCCTTGGGGCGCGTGTAGAAGCCGTCCAGCAAGACCGGCTCGGGCGGGGAGAGGGCGACGGGCACGAACGCCTTGCTTTCCAGGCGGTGGAAGTCTCCCATCCGCGTAACCAGCCAGACCTGATCCTCGAATGCCTCGATGGCACCGCCCTGTCCGGGATCGGCGGGCGCGGCGAGGCGGGTTTCCCTCAGCCCGTAGAGCTGTGTATCGGTCTCCCCGGCGACAGGCTTTGTACCGGTCGCATAATTGACCAGCGACGTGCCAAGCCGGAACGCCCAGGCCTTGTGCTGAGACACAGCCACAAAGGCCAGCAACGACGCGGCTGCCGCCGCCGCAAGCTTCGGTATCATGCTTTTTCGGCGGGCAGGAGTATTGCCAGGGATGATGTCTGCCATGGGGGGTCTCCGGAAACGCTCGCGCAGACCTGCACCCAGCTGTTTGAAATCGCGTTAAGTCAGCCCGAATATGGCCTATTCCGTGCTGATCACGCCGCGATTGACGAGTTCCTCGGCGATCTGGACGGCGTTCAGGGCGGCGCCCTTGCGCAGATTGTCCGATACGCACCAGAAGGCGAGGCCGTTCGGGATACTCGGATCATTGCGGATGCGGGAAATGAAGGTCGCCCATTCGCCGACGCAGTCGACGGGCGTCGCGTATCCCTCATCCTCGCGCTTGTCGAGCACCATGAGGCCCGGGCTCTCGCGCAGCAGCTCGCGCGCCTCGCTGTCGCTGAGCGGCTGCTCGAGTTCCAGGTGGACCGCCTCGGCATGGCCCACGAAAACCGGCACACGGGCACAGGTGGCGACCAGTTCGACGCTTTCGTCGAGAATCTTCTTGGTCTCCACCCGCATCTTCCATTCTTCCTTGGTGTAGCCGTCATCCATGAAGACATCGATGTGGGGTATGACGTTGAAGGCGATCTGCTTGGTGAATTCCCGGGGTTCGGGCGTGTCATTGACGAAGATGCCGCGGGTCTGGGTCCAGAGCTCGTCCATGGCCGACTTACCGCCGCCCGAGGTCGACTGGTAGGTCGCCACGACGCAGCGCTTGATGCCGGCGCGGTCATGGATCGGTTTCAGGGCGACGACGAGCTGCGCGGTGGAACAGTTGGGGTTTGCGATGATGTTCTTTTTTGCGTAGCCCAACACCGCATCGGCGTTCACCTCCGGCACGACGAGCGGCACGTCCGGGTCCATGCGGAAGGCGGAGGAATTGTCGATCACGATACAGCCGGCCGCACCGATCTTCGGCGCCCACTCCTTCGCCACTGAGCCGCCGGCCGACATCAGGCAGATGTCTGCCTGGGAGAAGTCGAAGGTTTCCATATCCTCGCATTTGAGGGTGCGGTCGCCATAGCTGACCTCGGTGCCGACCGAACGCCGGGAGGCCAGGGCGTGCACCTTCGCGGCGGGAAACAGCCGCTCGTCGAGAATGGACAGGAGTTCGCGGCCCACATTGCCAGTGGCTCCGACGACGGCAACGGTGATCGGCATGGTATCTCCTTGCAGGTGGAAAGGAGCGCCGTGATAACGACAATCCGGACCAAACGCAAAGGCTGGCGGTTGCAGTCGCCGACGCATCACGGCAGGACATGAATGGGAGGACAAGCAGACATGACCGACACGCCCACGCTCATCCATCGCTATATCGATTGCTACAACACGCGCGACATTGATGGCATGCTGGAGTGTGTGACCGATGACGTGGTCTTCGAGAATGTCTCCAATCGCGGGGAGTCCATGCGCCTGGATGGCAAGGCGGCCATGGCCAATGTGGCCGAACTGTCGGGCAATGCCTTTTCCTACCGCCGCCAGAAAGTGGTCAATTTCGTCGATGGCGGTGACAAGGCCGCCGCCGAGATCGAGTTTGAAGGCAAGGCCGCCGTGGACCTGCCCAATGGCGTGAAGGCCGGCGAAAGCGTGAAGCTGCGCGGCGCAACCTTCTTCGAAATCCGCGCCGGCTTGCTCGCGCGGATTGCTGATTATAGCTAGGGTCAGAGCCTGAAGCCGTCGCCGATGATGGTGTCGAACAGGTCGGGCGTGAGGGGCTGGTAGCGTTTCAGGTCCGGGTGGCGGAACCAGAGCGGGTCGGCGATGCGTTCAGGGTCGAAGCCCTCTTCCTGCAGCCGCTGCTTGCGGAATTTGAGCGTGCCGGTGATCTCCGGTGCGCCCTGCACCCTGAGGAAGAGCGGCTGGGCATAGGCCGGCAGGCTGTCATCCAGGAAGGCCACCAGCCCGTCGAAATCCACCGCGCCCGTCGTGGTGATCGCGGCCATGCCGGCCCGGCCATCATGTCCGGGCACCTCGACGCCATAGACATTGGCGTGGCCGATGCCCGGATAACGCCCGAGGACCGAGGCCACCTCACCGGTGGAGACATTCTCGCTTTTCCAGCGGAACGTGTCGCCCACACGGTCGACGAAGTAGACATAGCCGTCCCTGTCGCGGCGCATCAGGTCGCCGGTGCGAAACCAGGCGTCGCCCTCTTGGAACACATGGCGCAGCACCTTGCGCTCGGTGGCATCGGCGTCGCCATAGCCGTCATAGCGCATGCGCGCGAGGTCGCCGATCCGGCCGATCATCTCGCCGGTGGCGCCGGTCTCCACCTCCTGGCAGCGGCCATCGTCTCCGCGCAGTATGTCGCCCGTGTCGGGATCGAAGGCGACGAAGCGGATATTGGAGAACTTGTAGGCCAGCCAGGGCGGAATGCGCCCGACCGCGCCGACCTTTCCGTCAAAATTGATCAGGCCGACATTGCCCTCGGTCGCGCCGTAGAACTCCTTGATCGCGGCGATGCCGAAACGCTCTGAAAAGGCCTGCCAAACCTCCTGGCGCAGCCCGTTGCCAAAGGCGGTCCGGATGGAATGGGCGCGGTCAAGCTCGCCGGGCGGCTGGTTCAGCAGGTAGCGGCAGAGCTCGCCGACATAGACAAAAACGGTCGCACGAAAGTCGATCGCATCGCGCCAGAACCGTCGGGCGGAGAATCCCGGACGGATGATCGCGCTCGCCCCGGTCAGCAGGGCGCAGCCCATGGCGCAGATGCCGCCCGTGGCGTGGTAGAGCGGCAGCGTGATCAGGATCCGGTCGCGCGGCGTGATGGAACACACGCCAATGAAGCTGCGCATCAGGTGGCGCAGGCGCATATGGCTCATCCTTGCGGCCTTGGGCAGGCCCGTGGTGCCGGAGGTGTAGATCAGCAGGCAGGTGTCGCCGGCGCGCTGGCCTGAGCGCTGTTCGGGGTCCGGACGGGTGTCGGGCAGCTCGGCACAGGCCGTGCGCAGGTCGCGGGCCCAGCGATGGCCGCCGCCGTCGAGATTCCAGCAGGCATAACGGCCCTCAAGCTCCAGCAGGGCGCCGTGCAGGGCCTCGGCCTGCCCGGCCCCGAAAATGATATGGCGGGCTTCGGCCACCATGATGCAGTGGCTGAGGCTGTTGCCGGAGAGGTTGTGATTGATCAGCGCCGTGACAACACCGATCTTGGCGAGGCCGAACCAGATGGCGACATAGTCTGTGCGATTGCCCATGAAGAGCGCGACCCGGTCGCCGGCCTGCAGCCCCTGGCGCAGCCCCCAATGGGCATAGCGGTTCGCCAGCCGGTCTAAATCGGCGTAGCTGAGCGTGCCGTCATCGTCGCACAGGGCGGTCCTGTGGACGTGGCGGTCGATGGACTGTTCCAGGTCGTCGGGCACGAGCGCGCCGTCCTCGCGCGCCGCCGGACGGGTCCAGCGAACGGTGGAATAGAGCAACTGGGCGGTGGTAAGCTCGCGCCTGATATGGGCAAAGAGGCTCATCGGAGGGCTCCTGGCGGTGATGTTGGCTCCGGACGGGCATCCTGCCGCCGTGGGTGCATCCGGAAACCGCAATACTGCCAGCAAAAGGTGCAGAACCCGTTTAGCGCGGCCATTGACTTGTCCGGTGTGAGCGGCAACCGATGTATTCATCGCAAATCAAGCTGATGAAGGCCTTGCCATGTCACTGAAGCATCTTCTTCTCGCCGGGGCGGCGTTCGGCCTGGTCCTCTTGCCCGCCTGCAATGGTCAGGACGAAACGCCTCCGGAGACTGGAACCAGCGCGCCGGAGACGACCGGAAACGACCAGGGCGTCGATGCCGAGGCGCCGCGGCTTCTGGCCGATTACGATTTCACCTTCGTTCAGGAGGTCAGCGACATCGAGGCCGATGACAGCGTCGTCTACGGCACGCTCGATAATGGCATGCGCTACGCGATCAAGGAAAACGACACCCCGCCCGGCACGGCCTCGATTCGCATGCGCTTCGATGTGGGTTCGGTCTATGAGGCCGACGACCAGCAGGGCCTGGCGCACTTCCTCGAGCACATGGCCTTCAATGGCTCCGAGGGCGTGCCGGAAGGCGAGATGATCCCCATGCTGGAGCGCTACGGCCTGGCCTTCGGTCCCGACACCAACGCCTATACGAGCTTCGACGAGACCGTCTACCAGCTCGACCTGCCCAGCGTTGATGAAGAGGTGGTCGACACCGGGCTCTTCCTCATGCGCGAGACCGCCTCGAACCTGCTCATCGAGCAAAGCGCCATCGATGCCGAGCGTGGCGTGGTCCTGTCGGAAGAGCGGGTGCGCAACACCTACGGCCTGCGCCGCTTCCGCGACCTGTTCGATTTCATCGTCCCGGAAACCCGTTTTGCCGAGCGTTTCCCCATCGGCACGGTCGAAGTGCTCGAGACCGCGCAGCGCGACCGCTTCGTGGACCTGTATGAGCGCTACTATGTGCCTGAGCGCACCACGCTGGTGGTGGTCGGTGATTTCGACGCCAGCGAAATGGAAGCAAAGATCAGGGACCGTTTCGCCGACTGGGAACCGGCGGCCGAGCCGGGCGAGGATCCCGACCTCGGCGAGATCCAGGCCGATCGCGGGCTGCAGGCGGGTTTCTTCCACGACCCCGACGTGCCGACCTTCATCACCATCGGGGTTGTCGAGCCCTATGCGCCGGAACTGGACACGGTGGCCAAGCGCCGGCGGGACACGATTGCCGCGCTCGGCAACGCCATCCTGTCGCGCCGCTTCGCCAAGATCGAGCGCCAGCCGGATAGCCCGATCATTGGCGGCTCGGCGAGCCTGGATACGTTCTTCAACATCGCCAAGGGGCCGAGCATCGACCTCACCGCTCAGCCCGAAACCTGGGAAGACGCGCTTGCGCTCGGTGAGCAGGAGTTGCGCCGGGCCATTGAATTCGGCTTCAGCGAGGCCGAACTCGCCGAGCAGGTCGCCAATTTCCGCACCGGCCTGAAAAACCGCGTGGACCAGGCCAATACCCGCGAGAATGCGCGGCTGGCGAACCAGATTGTAGGCGCGATTGGCGGCGACGAGGTCTTCTCCACGCCCCAGGCGGCGCTGGCGCGCTTCGACGCCCTGGCAGAGGGCCTCACGGCCGAAGACGTCCACCGTGTCTTTGTGGAAAACTGGGAGGACCGCGAGCCGCTGATCCACCTCTCCAACAATGAGGAGATCGAAGACGCCGAGGCGAAGATCATCGACGTCTGGAACGCCTCAAGGGACACTGCGGTCGAGGCGCCTGAATTCGCCGAGTCCCTCGACTTCGCCTACACCGACTTCGGCACGCCGGGCGAGATCGCCTCCGACAACCGAATCGAGGATCTCGATGTGCGCGAGATCATCTTCGACAACAATGTGCGGCTCAGCCTGAAGAAGACCGATTTCGAGGAAGGCGTGATCCGGATCAATATCGATGTCGGCGGCGGTGCGCTGGAATTCCCGGCCGATGTGGACGGGCTCGGCCTGATGATGAACAGCTTCTTCGCCCAGGCCGGGCTGGAAGCCCACAGCTATGACGAGCTTGAAACGCTGACCGCCGGGCGCAGTGTCAATCTCGGCCTTGGCGTCGGCGCGGAGGGCTTTGGCGGCAATTACTCGACCACGCCGGACGATCTGGAGCTGCAGATGCAGGTCGCCGCCGCCTATCTCACCGCGCCGGGCTATCGCGAAGAGGCCAATTCCCAGGCCCAGGCCCTGCTCAAGGTCTTCTACCCGACCCTCGACAGCCAACCCGGCGGCATCGTCCAGCGCGATGTCCAGCGCATCATCGCCGGTGGTGATGTCCGTTTCGGCATTGGCCCGCTGGATGAGCTGCTCCAGCGCGACATTTCCGAGCTGAAACCCTATGTCGAGCGTGCCGCCGCCGAGGGTGCCATCGCCATCACCATTGTCGGTGACTTCGAGGAAGACGCCGCCATCGATGCGGTGGCCAAGACGTTCGGCGCCCTGCCGGAACGCCCGGCAGAGCCCACGGCGTTCACCGAAGCCCGCAATGTCAGCTTCCCCGAGACCGGGCGCACCATCACGCTGAGCCATGAGGGCGAGGAGAACCAGGCCGAGGCCCGCATCTACTGGCCGGCAGTGGACGCCAGCGACATCCGCACCGCACGGGTGGCCAACATGCTGCGTGCAGTCCTGCGCCTGAAGCTGATCGAGGTGCTGCGCGAGGAGACCGGCGCGACCTACAGCCCCGGCGCCGGTGTCAGCACGTCGGATGTCTATCCCGGCTATGGCTACCTGCTCGCCACCTCGGCGGTGGAGCCGGACAACATTCCCGTGGTCTTCGAGACCGTTGACCGCATCGTCGCGGAAATGGGCGACGGCGCGGTGAGCGAGGACGAAATGGAGCGGGCACGCAAGCCGATCCTGGAGGACCTCGAAAACGACCTGGAGGAAAACGGTGTCTGGCTCGGCGTGATTTCCGACGCCGTCTACGACAAGACCGCCTATGACGAGTTCCGACAGAAGATCGAGATGTACGAATCCATCACGGCCGAGGAGGTGGTGGAGATGGCGAAGACCTATCTGACGCCCGACAACGCCCTGCGCTTCGCCATCGTGCATTCGAGCCTGGCGGAGGAGTAGGCGCGCCGCCTACGGCACATCTTGCGGAAGGCCCCGACATCGGGCGGGGCCTTTTTTTCAGGGCGTGACCTGGGCGAAGAGGTCGCGCACCTTGTCGGTGGGCTTTGCATCGGAGACGAGCGCCGGCGTCTCCCCGGAAAACGCAGCCTGTTCGGCCTCGCCGATGAGGAACTGGCCCACATCGGCGCGCGAGATGAAGCCGACCTTCCACTCATCCCGGCCCCGCAGCGCCTTCACCGTGCCGGACTTCGGGCCGTCGGTGAGGACGCCCGGCCGGACAATGGTCCAGTCGAGCCCGCTCGTGCGCAGCATCTGTTCCTGCTTGTCCTTGTCCTCATAGGCCCGGCCGAGGACGAGCTTCAGGCCCGCCTTGTGCACCGGATTGATGGCGCTGAAGCTGTCGCCCGAGCCGATGCCCGTCACCGCGATGACGCGCTCCACACCGGCCGATTTCATGGCCGGCACGAGCACCTCGGTAGCCTCTGAGAACAGCGTCACCGGGCCCCTCACCGTGTCCACATTGAGCGGCACGCCGAGCGCCTGGATGACCAGATCGACCCCGTCGAGCGCGGCCGTCACGTCAGACGCCTCCAGCGCATTGCCGCTGTGCTTTGTGAGCCGGTCATTGGACAGATCCATCTCACCGGCCGAGCGCGAAAACGCGACCATGTCATGGCCCGCCAGAAGCCCGGTCTTCACCGTCTCCAGCCCGATACCACTGCTGCCGCCCATCACCAGAATCCGCATGTCTCACTCCTTTTTGCTGCGAGAACAACGCGCGCGGCGACCAGCGGTTGCCTCAGTTGGAGCGGCGGAGAGAAGGTCCCGGCTTTCGCTGGGAAGGGTCACCCCGCCATCGCCGCCTTCGCCATGCGCTTGCGCTCGTGGGGGTCGAGGTAGCGCTTGCGCAGCCGGATGGATTCCGGCGTGACCTCGACCAGTTCATCATCCTGGATATAGGCCAGCGATTTCTCCAGCGTCATCTGGAGCGGCGGGGTCAGGCGCACGGCCTCGTCGGAGCCGCTGGCGCGCACATTGGAGAGCTTCTTGCCCTTCAGCACATTGACCTCCAGGTCATTGTCGCGCGTGTGCTCGCCAATGATCATGCCCTGGTACACCTTGGTGCCCGGATGGATCATCATGGGCCCGCGATCCTCGAGGTTCCAGAGCGCGAAGGCCACGGCCTCGCCCTGTTCCATGGAGATCAGGACGCCGGTGTGGCGGCCGCGGATCTGACCCTTGTGCGGGGCATAGTCGTGGAAGAGCCGGTTCATGATGGCGGTGCCGCGCGTGTCCGACAAAAGCTCGCCCTGATAGCCGATCAGGCCGCGCGTCGGCGCATGGAAGACAAGGCGCGTGCGGCCCGTGCCCGAGGGCTTCATCTCCAGCAGGTCGGCCTTGCGTTCCTGCAGCTTCTGCACCACCGCGCCCGTGTGTTCGTCATCCACATCGATGACGACCTCCTCAATGGGCTCGAGCTTCTGGCCGCCCTCTTCCTTCATCACGACCTGGGGCCGTGACACGCCGAGCTCGAAACCTTCCCGGCGCATGGTCTCGATCAGCACCGCCAGTTGGAGCTCGCCCCGGCCGGCCACGCTGAAGGCGTCGGGCTCATCGGTGCGCGAGACCTTCAGCGCGACATTGCCCTCGGCCTCCTTCTCCAACCGGTCCCAGATCACGCGGCTCGTCACCTTCTTGCCCTCGGTGCCCGCAAGCGGGCTATCATTGACGCGGAAGGTCATGGCGAGTGTCGGCGGGTCGATGGGCTGGGCGGCGATGGGCTCGTCAATGCCCGGATCGACAATCGTGTCGGCCACGGTGGCCTTGGTGAGGCCGGAAATGGAGACAATGTCACCGGCCACACCCTCCTCGATGGGCGAACGCTCCAGGCCGCGGAAAGCGAGCACTTTCGAGATGCGCCCCGTTTCCACCACTGTGCCGTCGCGGGCGAGTGCCTTGACGGTCTGGTTCGGCTTCACCGTGCCCGAGGTGATGCGGCCGGTAAGGATGCGGCCGAGGAAATTGTCGGCGCCAATGGTCGTGGCGAGCAGGCGGAACGGGCCCTCCTCGACCTCCGGCGGCGGGACATGGGCGATGATGCGGTTGAACAGCGCGGCCATGTCCTCGCTCGGCGCATCATAGTCCTCCGCCATCCAGCCATTCTTCGCCGAGCCGTAAAGGATGGGGAAATCGAGCTGGTCCTCGTCGGCATCGAGGGCGACGAAGAGGTCGAACACCTCATTGATCACCTCGTCGGGCCGGGCCTCGGGCTTGTCGATCTTGTTCACCGCCACGATGGGGCGCAGGCCCACCTTCAGCGCCTTGCCCAGCACGAACTTGGTCTGCGGCATGGGGCCTTCGGCGGCGTCGACCAGCAGGATCGCGCCGTCCACCATCTGCAGGATGCGCTCCACCTCGCCGCCGAAATCGGCGTGTCCGGGCGTGTCCACGATGTTGATGCGCGTGCCCCGCCAGACCACCGATGTGGTCTTGGCCAGGATGGTGATGCCGCGCTCCTTTTCCAGATCGTTGGAATCCATCATGCGCTCGGCGGTGGCCTCGTTCTCGCGGAACAGGCCCGACTGTTTCAGCAGGCAGTCCACCAGCGTGGTCTTGCCGTGATCGACGTGGGCGATGATGGCGACATTGCGCAGCGCTTCGGCTTTGGACATGGGGCCGCTTTCAATTCTGGCGTTCAGGGGATCGTCTTTCGCACGCGCACATACACGAGCTTCGCCGCGCAGGCCAGCCGGAAGGCCGGTGCGTCATGCTTTGTCGCGCGCGCTCCGCGCGCTGGGTCAGCCCTTCGCCCTAGATACCTCGTCCCGATCGTGCGCAAGCGTCTCGGACGGATGCCCCATGCGCCACTGGCGCAGCCATTCCAGGCCTGCGAGGACCACGGGTACCATTCCGATCCAGAAGGTCAGGATGAAGACATCGTAGAAGCCATTGCTCTCGATCAGGGCGCCGAGCCAGCCACGGCCCAGTGAGCCGATCAGCATGGTCAGCGACGCCAGCAGGGCATATTGCACCGCGGCGTATTTCGGGTTCGCGATCGACGTGAGGTAAGCCACGCCCGCCACGCTGGCGAAGCCGACGGCGAGATTCTCTGCGGCAATGGCAGCAGTGAGCGCCACGAGTCCATCGCTCGTGTCCAGGCCGAAGAGCGGTGAAAACACCCCGATGATGGCCTCGAAAAGGCCGCGAAGGCCTGTCGCTTCGAGGAACCCGATGACCGCCGCAGCCCCTGCCGACGGATCGGTGGTCTCCTTCAGGCCGAGGGCTGCATCAAAGCGACCAGCCGCCAGGTCGGCGAACAGGAGATTGGTGGCCGCCGCGACCAGTGCGCCGAGCACGAGCGTGGGCATCCTGCCGAGGAAGACCAGAACAAGCGCGCCAATGGCCGAGCCGGACACGGTCATGATCACGCCGAATGTCTTGGAGGCGAAGGCAATTTCGGAATAGTCCCGTCCGAGCGCGCCATAATCGAGTCCGAGATAGAAGGGAAAGGCAAAGGACCCCCACACCAAGTCTGCAAACCTGTAGGTCAGCACAAGGGCGAAGATCAGCAACAGTCCCCAGCCGAAACGCCTCACAAAGTCCATCAGCGGGACGAGGACTGAGGCAAACAGCGCATCGGCGGTACGCCCCCATAACCCTGATGTATCAGACCCGGCCGCCAGCGTGCCGCCGTCCCGGCGCCTCAGCCAGGCGATGAGCCCCGCTGCTGCAAGGGTGGGCAGGATGATGAACAAGGACACGATGACCGGGCCCTGCTCACGCGTGAAAACGCGGGGGTCAGGCGGTTGCGTCTGGCTCCCGTCCGGTAGCATTGACGATGTGAAGCTCAGCCGCTGCACCATGAAGGCGAGAATCATTCCGACAGCGATGAGCCAGCCAAGGGCAAGCCCGCCGGTCACCGCGCGGCGCAGCAGGGCCGGAACGCGGCTTTCGCGCGCCAGTTCGCCCAATGGCCTGGGCGGGGCATGTTCGGGTTCCGGTGCAATGAAGGTGCCCAGCATGGTGAGGAGCATGGCGCCGGCGAACATCATGTAGATGATCGGCCACGACAGGGCCTCGGCCATCATCAGCGCCACGGCGCCGGTCAGCAATGTCGAGAGACGGTATCCGAACTGGTACAGCGCCGACATCAGATCCTTGTCCTCATCGGAACGTGCCACTTCGATCCGCCAGGCATCCAGCACGATATCGTGGGTCGCCGAGGCGAGCGCCACGCCGAGCGCCACGAAGGCGACAAGCGCCACCGATCGCGCCGGATCGGTCTGGGACAGAAGAAACAGGAGCGCTCCGATCAGGAACTGGAACCCGATCAGCCAGTTGCGCCGGGGCCCAAGCCCGCCGGGCACGGGCGAACGGGGCTGGAGGAAAAGTGGCGACCAGAAGAACTTGAAACTGTAGGCGAGGATGATGAAGGACAGGACACCGATATCGGACGGGCTGACATTCGCTTCGGTGAGCCAGGCGTTCAGGGTGCCGAGCACCGCGCCATTCGGCAGGCCGGCAGCGAACGACATGAGCAGCATGGCGAGCATGCGCCGGTCGCCCAGCGCGCGCATGGCGCGGACGAAGCGCGGCGCCTGTTTCGGTGCTTCGGCGGCGGTCTCACTCATGCGGCGCTATCCCCGGCCCGGGTCCAGCGGGCACACAGTGCGAGCAGCGTGCTCTGGTCCAGCGGCTTGGCGGCCACGCCCACGGCACCGGCGCGCAGGGCCCGGCGCTCGATGTCGGGGTCGATCTCGGCGGACACCGCGATCATGGGCAGCTCCTCGCGCATCGCCCGGATCCGCTGCATGGCATCAAATCCGTTCATCACCGGCATCCTCAGGTCCATCAGGGCCAGGTCGAAGGTCTCCCGGCCCGCCAGGTCGACGGCTTCCTGGCCCGTGGAGGCGAGCGTGACGCGGAATCCCGCCTTTTCCAAGGCCCGGCGTGCAATCAGTGCATTCACCGCATTGTCCTCGGCCACGAGGACGTGACGCCCGTCGCCGTCGGGCGCCTCCAGCCGCTCGTCACCCTCCGGCCGCGCGCCGTCATCGCCGATGAGGCGCAGGCGCTCGATCAGGGATTCGGCCCGCACCGGGCGCACGAGATAGGCGTCGCAGCCGCGTTGCCTGAGCGACGGGATCAGGACCCGGTCCTCGGGCCGCAGCACCACGACGGTCGGGCCCTCGGCGAGTCTCCGGTCAAGCGTTGCCGCGGGCAGGCGGATATCGGCGAGCGCAATGCTGCCCTCGAGGCGGGGGGCGTCTTCCGGCAGGTGTCGCGTTGGCAGGCCTGCCGAGAGCAGGGCCGCGGCAAGGCCCAGCTGGGTGGCCGGCGCAAAACCGGTGAGAAGCACGCCGGTCCGGGAGGGTTCGCGTGCCGCAGGGGGTCCAGGCGCCTCGGCTTTCACTGAATCCAGCGGCAGGATGAAGCGAAAGCAGCTGCCAAGGCCCGGCGCGCTTTCGACCGCCACCGCGCCGCCGAGCGCCTCGCTGAGCGTCCTGACAATTGCAAGGCCGAGGCCAACGCCGGCTTCCTTACGCGCATCCTCGGCGCTTGCCTGGCCGAAGGCTTCGAAAAGGCGGGCCTGGGCGTCGGCGTCGATGCCCGGTCCGGTGTCGCGCACACTGATCGACAGACGCTCATCGGCCGCCTCGATGTCCACCAGCACGCTGCCCCGTTCGGTGAACTTGATGGCATTGCCCACGAGGTTGAACAGGATCTGGCGAAGCCGCGTGCCGTCTGTCTCGATCCGCGCCGGCACGCCCGGCCGGGTGCAGACCGCCAGGTCCAGGCCCTTTTCATGGGCGCGCGTGGCGAGCAGTTCGCAGACATCCTGGGCGAGATCGGCGACCGACACCGCGCTGCGGTCGAGTTCGAACCGCCCCTCCGACAGGCGGGCGAAATCCAGCACATTGTTCAGCATGTCAAGCAGCTGCCCGGCGCTCTGGCGGATGGTACGCACATAGCTCTGCTGGTTGGCATCGAGCTCGGTCTCGGCGAGCAGTGATGCCGTCCCGATGATGCCGTTCAGCGGCGTGCGCAGTTCATGGCTCACCGTGGCCATCAGGCGGTCCTGGCTGCGCCGCCGCTCGGGGTGTTTTTCATGCTCGCTCATGGTTCGACACTGGCGCGCCTCGCTGAGGGAAGGGTTAATGGGCCAGGCCTTCGCGGGCGCCGTCGGCGACGGCGTCGCCCGGTGTCCTGCGGCGATAGGACAGCGCTTCGGCCAGGTGCACCCGGCGCACACCGACACTGCCGTCGAGATCGGCAATCGTGCGGGCGACCTTGAGGACCCGGTGATAGCCGCGCGCGGTGAGCTGCAGCCGCTCTGCGGCCTGGGAGAGCAGGTCGGCGCCGGCGGCATCAGGCCTTGCATGGCTGTCGAGATCGGAGGAGGCAGCATCGGCGTTGAGCGGGCGGCGGCCGGCGCCCGGCGCATCGCTGTAGCGCTCCAGCTGGGCGCCCCGGCAGGCTTCGACCCGGGCAGCAACCTCGGCGGAGCCTTCCGGTGCCGGCGGCAGGGCAAGATCGACCGCCGTCACCGGCGGTGTGTCGTGAAAGAGGTCGATCCGGTCCATGAAGGGCCCGGAAATCCGTGCCTGGTAGGTCTCGGCGCATTTCGGCCCCCTCCGGCAGGCCGCCGCACCGGGTCCGCCGCCGCAGCGACAGGGATTCATCGCCGCCACCAGCTGGAACCGCGCGGGATAGCGTACATGGCGGTTCGCCCGGCTGACCACGGCTTCGCCGGTCTCCAGGGGCTGGCGCAGGGAATCAAGGACCTGGGCGCTGAATTCGGGCAGTTCGTCGAGGAACAACACGCCGTGATGGGCAAGCGAGACCTCGCCGGGACGCGCGCGAACACCGCCACCCACCAGGGCGGCCATGGAGGCGGAGTGGTGCGGCGCACGGAAGGGCCTCTGGCGCGACAGGCAGCCGCGTTCCAGCAAGCCCGCAATCGACTGGACCTGGCTTGTTTCCAGGAGCTCGCGCGGGCTGAGCGGCGGCAGTAGGCCCGGCAGACGTGCCGCCAGCATGGACTTGCCAGAGCCGGGCGGGCCGCAGAACAGGAGGTTGTGGCCGCCTGCGGCGGCGATTTCCAGAACGCGCTTGGCGCCCTCCTGGCCCCGCACATCGCGAAGGTCGGGGCCGGGTACCTCATCGGCCACGGGCCCGGGCTTTGCCATGGCGAGCGGCGCCCGGCCGGAAAAATGATTGACCAGTGACATCAGGCTCTGCGCGGCGAGCGCGGCACCACCCGCCCAGGCCGCTTCAGGCGCGCTGGCTTCCGGACAGATCAGGGTCAGGTCGAGGGCCTCGGCGCCCATGGCCGCGGGCAACGCACCCAGCGTCGGCGCGAGCTGGCCGTCGAGCGACAACTCGCCCATGGCGGCATGGCCATCAAGGGCGTCGGGCGCAATCACTCCCAGCGCCGCCAGCACCGACAGCGCCACGGGCAGGTCATAATGGCTGCCCTCCTTGGGCAGGTCGGCCGGGGCCAGATTGACGATGATCCGCTTGCCGGGAAGCGCGAGTCCGATCGCCGCCAGGGCCGCGCGCACACGCTCCCGGCTCTCCGCCACCGCCTTGTCCGGCAGGCCGACAATGGTGAAATTGGCCAGCCCGCCAACGATCTGGACCTGGCAGTCAACGGGTTTGGCCTCCACGCCGTCAAAGGCGAAGGTGAGAATACGGTTTGCCATGACCCTGAAACCCCTTTCCCGCAGCCACGCGAAAGGGTTAACAGATCGGAAAGAACATTACCAGAACTTTCTAACCGGCCGGCCCACCGGCCAGTTCATCCTCGCCGCTCACGACGCGTCCCGTGGCCGAGGCGGGCGTGCCCGATGGGCGGACGCGGACATAGCTCACCACCTGCTTCACGCCGCCGACATAGCTGGCTTCCTGGGCGGCTTTCTGCAGCTCCTCATTGCTGCGTGCCAGGCCCATCAGATAGACCACGCCATCATAGGTCTCGATATTGAAGTTGATGCTGCGAACGGTGGATGAGCCCACCAGCCGGGAGCGCACGCGCGCGGTGATCACCTCGTCGGACACATTCGCGGTGAAGCCGCCCGGCGGCTCGATCTGGATCTCGTTGGCCACGTCCAGCGCGCGTGTCGAGGTCCAGGCAAGGCGCTCGGCCTCGACCCGCTCCTCCGGCGTGTTCACCCGGCCCGTGAGCAGCACGAGGCCCGTGGAGACCTCCACATCGACCTCGGTGAAGTCGCCCACTTCCGAGGCCAGCAGCCTGGTCTTGATCTCGTTCGAGGTGGTGGCGTCATCGACGGCCTCGCCCATGGTCTTCTCCTGGACCGCTGCCACGCCCACGGCTGTGCCGGTCCCAACGGCAACGGCGGCACAGCCGGCCGAGACGAGCCCGGCCGTGGCGAGGAGAGCAATCTGGATGGTGTTCATGGTGCAGCTTCCCGAATCTGGAGACTGGAGGGTGGACTGATTTCGTTCTCGCTTAAAGCCTGCCTGCGGCAAAATCAGGGCGCCAGGCGTCGCGGACATGAACCGGGAGGCGTCCGGGCAGGATCGCGACAAGATCGAAGCGCGTCTCATGGGTTTCATGGGCGCGGTTGCGCGCGAGCCAGTGGGAGGCGGCGCGGGCGATTCGTGCCTGCGCGGTGAGGCTGACGGCGGAGAAGGCCGTATCGAGGTCACCGCGGGCCTTCACCTCGATGAAGGCGATCACGCCGCGGCGCCGGGCGATAAGGTCGATCTCGCCCGCGGGCGTGCGCAGCCTTCGGGCAAGGATCCGGTAGCCCTTCAGCCGCAGCCAGACGCTCGCCAGCCATTCGCCCTCATGGCCGCGCCGCTCCGCCAGGACCCGACGGCCCCGGCTCATTCCCCGCCATCCTTCAGGGCGAGCGCGCGCTGATATGCGGTCCGCCGCGCAAGGCCAAAGCGCCCGGCCACCTCGGCGGCGGCGGCCTTGACCGGCATGCGCGACATCGCCTCGATGAGCGCCGCGTCGAGGGCCTCGCCGGTCACGGCCTCGGGCACGGGCGGTCCCACCACCACCACGATCTCGCCCTTCGGCGCGGCTTCGCTCGCATAGGCGGCAGCCAGTTCGCCAAGCGTGCCGTGCCGGGCCTCCTCGAACAGCTTCGTCAGCTCACGCGCCACCACCGCTTGCCGGGCCGCACCGAACACGCCGGCCATGGCCGACAGGCTTGCCGCCAGCCGCGGTCCGGTCTCGAACAGGATGAGCGTGGCGGGAATGCCGCGCAGCTCACCGAGCCAGCTCTCCCGCGCCTGGTCCTTCGCCGGGGGAAAGCCGGCAAACATGAACCGGTCGCTCGGCAGGCCCGACAGCACCAGGGCGGCAAGCGGCGCGCTGGCGCCCGGCACCGGAACGATGCGGACACCCGCCGCGGCGGCGTCGCGCACGAGCTTGAAGCCCGGATCGCTGACCAGTGGCGTGCCGGCATCGCTGACCAGCGCGATGCGCGCACCCTCTTTCAGCGCCGCCAGCAGCGCCGGACGTCGTTCGGCCCCATTATGGTCATGATAGGGACTCAGCTTCGCGCTTATACCGTGTGCATCGAGCAGTTTCCGCGTCTGGCGCGTGTCCTCGGCGAGCACTTCATCGGCCAGGCCGAGCACGTCGAGCGCCCGCAGCGTGATGTCGCGCAGATTGCCGATCGGCGTGGAGACGACATAAAGCCCGGCAGCGAGGTTTTCAGCCGCACTCGCCTGTTGCGGGACATGGCGGCCCGGCCTAGTTTCTGGCGCGCTGCCCGGACGCGAGGGCTCAGCGGGCGAGGGATCGGAGGACGAGGATGACGGCATCACCCCCTAGATTGCGGATTGCGGGCCTTGCGCCAAGCCTTATTCTGGCGACGGCGGTGGGCCTGGCCGGCTGCGCATCGACCGGTCCGGCCCGTCCCCCGGTGGACATTTCCTCCGGTGAGCCCCGCGCGCCGGTGGAGCAGGAGACCCCGCCGGAAGAGGAGGTTCCCGGCGAAGAGACCGAATCGCCGGAGGCCGACGAGGCCTCCCTCGACGAATTGCTGGACCAACTCGGCGAGGGCGAGGACGGCCTCACTCCGCCCTTCATAGGCGACCGCGACGTCACCCGTCTGGCCGTACTGCTGCCATTTTCCCATCCGAACGCCAATGTCCGAAAGGAAGCCGAAGGCCTGCTGGCCGGCGCCGAGATTGCGCTGTTTGAACGCTCCGACGGCGATATCCTGCTCCTGCCGAAGGACACCAGGGGCAGCCGGTCGGGCGCGGAGGCGGCGATTGCCGAGGCGCTCGGCGAGGGCGCCGACGTGATCATCGGCCCGCTCTTCGGCGACAATGTGAAGGTCGCCAGCGAACCGGCCCGGGAGGCCGGCACACCCATCATCGCCTTCTCCAATGACCGCACCGCCGCCGGAAATGGCGCCTACCTGTTGTCGGTCAGCCCTGAAGTGGAGGTCGCCCGGATCGTCGACTGGGCGAGCCGCGAGGGCGTTGACAGCTATGCCTTCCTCGGGCCGTCATCGAGCTATGGCCGCCGGACCGAAAGCGCGCTGCGGATCGAGGCGGCGCGGCGCGGTGCCAGCGTGATCGGTTCGGAATTCTATGCGCCCAGCAATGACGCACCGGTGGACGAGGCCAAGCGCCTGGCGGAACTGCTGAAGCCGGAAGTGGAGGCGCGCCCCGGTCGGGTGGCGGTTCTCATTCCCGAACGCGGCCAGAAGCTGATCGCCGTCGCGCCGCTCCTGCCCTATTACGATGTCGATGTGCGCAAGGTGCGGATGCTGGGCACCGGCCAGTGGAACGATCCGCGGGTCTGGCGCGAGCCCACATTGCAACTCGGCGTGTTCCCCGCCGCCGACCCGGAGGATTCGGCAAGCTTCGAAGCCGGCTTCCAGCGCGTTTACGGCATGGCGCCGAGTGACCTGGCGAGCCTTGGCTATGATGCCACCGCCATGGCGATCGGCCTGGCCGGGCAAGGCGAAATCGACCGGCAGGCAATCGAGCGGCGCTCGGGCTTTCGCGGGGCCGGCGGCATTTTCCGATTTCGCATTGATGGCACGGCCGAGCGGGGCCTGGCGGTGATGCAGATCACGCCGGAAGGCCTCGTTGTCGCCCTGCCGGCACCGGAGGTTTTCGACCGGCCCGGCAATTAGAAGCCTTATCAGCCGGTAAACCGTTTCAGCAGCTTTCCGAAGCTGCCGCCGACGCGCATCACCGTGTCGATACGACGGTCGAGGAAGGCGCGCACCTTCTCGTCATCATCCTCGTTGAGCCAGTACAGAGTCACCGGCGGCAGGATGGAGGCGAGCAGGCCGCGCTTTGTGTACTTGTTGTAATCCGTGCTCGTATCGCCGATCCCGGTCCAGACCGCATCGGCGAGGTCCCAGGTCCGCTCGGTCGCCTTCGGCACGCGAAAGGGCATCAGGCCGCGGCCCAGGGCCCGGCGGAAGGCCGGCTTGTGATCGGCCAGGGCGTCGAGCCAGGCCATCACCGCAAGGGCCACACGGTCGCGCACGCGCAGCGTCGGCAGGTCGGCTGCCTCGATCGCTGCCAGCATTGCCCGGTCGCCGCGCGCAAGGAAGGCCTCGATCAGAGAGTCCACCCCGTCGGGGGCCGCCAGGGCCTGGTCGGCGGCGTCCAGTCCGGCCTGTTCGGCGGCGATCTTGATGGAACGCGACGTCCACCCCATATCCCGAATCAGCGGTAGCAGCGCATCCAGCCACTGCTCCTGCACTTCCTGCCGGGGCGGAATCGTCTGTTCTGTGGTGTCGGCAGTAGGCATGGCGAATTCCTTGTGATATTGCACCGGTTCTTCGCCGAATGGCATGTGTTTGGCGGGGCGCGCCCGGTGTCCCGAAGGAAATAATGGAGAGTTGACCATCGTCCAGATCGTGGTTCGCGACAACAATGTCGAGCAGGCCCTGCGCGCGTTGAAGAAGAAGATGCAGCGCGAAGGCCTTTTCCGTGAGATGAAGCGCCGGAACTATTTCGAGAAGCCCTCGGAAAAGAAGGCCCGCGAGCGCGCCGAAGCCGTGCGCCGGGCCCGGAAACTGGCCCGCAAGCGCGCCCAGCGCGAAGGCCTGGTCGGCTAGACCCGCGGATCGACATCGAGACGAGGAAACCCTGGTCCAAAGGATCGGGGTTTTTCTGTTCGAGCCTATGCCGTTACGACCAGCACCTTTACCCGCACCGATAGGCATCGGTCCGGCAGGAAAGCGGGATCTAGGGTCCCCTCACCCTGAGGTGCCCTGCGCCAGCAGGGCCTCGAAGGGTTCCGTGCGGCCTGGCACGATGCTTCAAGGCTTCGCTGGCGCGAAGCGCCTCAGCATGAGGAGTTTCGTGGGGCTATCCCGGTTCGGGCTGGATCTCAGCGGCGAAGCCTGCGGCCGAGATGAGAGCTGCCAGCGTGTCGCCCGTCACCGAGCGGGCAAGCGCAGACGTTCCGCACTGCTGAACCGCATCGGTAAACGCCGACAAAAAATCGAGTTCGCAGAGATTATGCACCGGCGTCTTGTGGGATAAGTCCCACGGCGAAGGCCGCTCGGGCCGTGCAATCCATTCCAGACACAGCCGCCCCCGGCCATCGGTGCGGATGCGGACGAGGAAGTTGGCCCGAGCCGCTTCGCGGTCGAGATACCGCAGCATCCCGTACAGGTTCCATGCCAGCACGGGCCAGTACCAGAACGGCGTGGCGGCGTAGAAGGCGATGACATCCCGGCGGCTCATGGGGATGAGTATCGCTCGAGCACGCAGGGAGGGGGATAAGGTTTCTCACCCCGCCCCTCTCCCGTTTGAGGGAAAGGGGCGGCGCGGCGTTCTCGTTTCGACGCTCACGCCTCCGCCAGGCTGGCTGTGATCTTCATTTCCGGCGGGTCGCCGCACTCG
>CAZXWB010000013.1:0-8258 GCA_964644395.1 uncultured Hyphomonadaceae bacterium
GAGGTAATAGTCGCGATCCGGCAGGCCGAGGCCCGACTGGGTGACGTAGGAAATGTAGCGTTCGGGGTTCTTGGAATCGATCCAGACATAGCCACCCACGGGCGAGGAAAAGCCCGGCGTCCCGAAGGCGCGGGCGAGGTCCTCGCGCGTCTCGATGGCCGCGATCTGGTCGAGATAGCGACGCACCGGCGCCATGCCGCGATCATTGATCGTGTCGGTATCGAGATAGGCGTTGTAATAGGCCGCGATCTTGCCCTCGAGCGTGTCGGTCGGCGGGGTCTGGGCGGCCAGCTCCTCGATGATCAGCCGGACGCGGGCCTCCGACAGGTCGCGCAGCACTGTGAAGGCACCGAATCTGGACTTGTCGGCCGGAATTTCGAACTCCGCGAGCCACGCGCCATTGGCGTAGCGGAAGAAATCGTCGCCCGGCCTGATCTCGGTGTTCCAGGTCGACCGGTCGAGACCGTCGGGGCCGAAGTCGGGCATGTTGTCGACGTTGACGTCGGCCACCTCGGTGATGTCGGCTGCACCGGCGTTCTCCGGTGCCGCAGTGAGACCCGCATCTCCACCGGCGTCGTCATTGCCGCCGCAGGCGGCCAGGAGTGCGATGCTCGATGCAGCGATCAGCCAGTTCTTCATGGGTCAGAGACCTCCCTCATCCTGTCGTTCAAATTGTGTCATTCCGCCGGCGCCGGGCTTGGCGAAGGCAGGGCGCTGCCGGTTCCGGCATGGGCGTCATCGATATAGGTCTCACCGACCCGGCGATAGGGGCGCCCGCCCCAGGCCCATTTGAAGAAGCGCCCGATCTCCACGCCGATCAGGTAGAGCGCGGGCACGAAGAGCAGCGAGACAAACAGCGCAAAGCCCACCGCGCAGCCGAGACTCAGAACCATGGGTTTCAGGAACTGCGCATCAATAGAGCGCTCGGCGATCATGGGCAGGATGCCGACAAAAGTGGTCACCGAGGTCAGTATGATGGGCCGGAAGCGTGTGATACAGGCATCGATCGTGGCCTGCAGGGCCCCTGAACCCTCCCGGCGCCGCCGGTTCAGCGCATCGAGCAGCACGAGATTGTCATTGATGACCACGCCGGCGCCGGCCGCAATCCCGAACAGCGAGAACATCGCCATGGTCACCCCGAAGGCGAGGTGGCCGAAGGCCGCCCCGGCAAAGGCGAAGGGGATCGCCATGAGCAGAAGGACCGGCTGGGCGTAGGACCTGAACGCGATGGCCAGGAGGAAGTACATGATCCCGATGGCACCGAGGTTGAGCCAGGCAATGTTCATCAGAAAGTCGGACTCGTCCTGCGCGCCGCCGATGGGTTCGTTGGACACTTCCGGGAAGCGCTCCTTGAACTCGTCCCAGTAGCCACCTGGACGGTTCATGTCGTCAATGATTTCGCCCCGGACCTCGCCATTCAGCTGAGCGCGCACGGTGACCGAGCGGGTACGTTCGCGGCGGTTGATGCGCTCGATGCCCGGCGCGAAGGTGACTTCCGCCACCTGCTGGATCGGCACGGCTTCCCCCGAGGGCAGACGGACGCGGAAATTGCGGATCGAGTCGAGTGACCGCCGCTCGGCCTCCGGGTAACGTACGCGCACTTCGACCTCCTCGCCATCGCGCTGGATGCGCTGTACAAGCTCGCCGAAATAGGCCTGGCGCACCTGATTGGAGACCGTGGCGAGATCAACGCCGAGGGCTTCGGCGCCGGGCTTCAGCGAAAGCCGTATGGCCTGGGCCGGGGCGGAGAGGTTGTCGCCGATGTCATAGGTGGAATCATAGGTGGCGAGATGGCGTTTGAGGTCCTCTGCCGCCGTCTGAAGGAGGTCGAGATCCTCGGCGTTAAGGGCGAACTGGACGGCATTGCCACTGTCATTGAAGGTAAACTGGAAGCTCACCTCCTCGGCGTCGGGCACAGGGCCCATCTCCTCCCGGATGATCCTGCCGAACTCCTGGGTCCTCAGCCCCTCCGGTCGGTTCTCCGGCGACATGAGCGAAATCCAGGACTGCAGCCCCCCTTCATCGGTGATCAGGGAAACGTCCTGGATGAATTCCTCGTCATAGCCGGGATACAACTCACTCATGCGCTCGCGCGCCCGATCGACACCCTCGAGGAACTGCTCCTCGACCTCGAGTGCCCGTGAGAAGGGTGAACCGTCGGGCATCTCCACCCGCGCCTGGATGATGTCC
Organism: uncultured Hyphomonadaceae bacterium; assembly: GCA_964644395.1. Classification (GTDB taxonomy): domain Bacteria; phylum Pseudomonadota; class Alphaproteobacteria; order Caulobacterales; family Hyphomonadaceae; genus JBGSUF01. The sequence continues at coordinate 2,191 of CAZXWB010000013.1, forward strand.
TGTTCGATGTCGGGCTGGGCGCGGAACGGAACGATGCCGCTCGACACGAGGGTCAGCGCCCACCAGAACAGGACGAGGAACACCGCGGCTGTGACATAGCGGAACTTCAGCGCGGCCCTGAGGATGGCACCGTAAACGTGGCGTGAGAACCAGAGCAGGCTTTCGGCGATCGCGTGCTGGACCTTTGCCAGCGCGCCACGGGGCTGCTCATGCTTCAGGTGTGACAGGTGCGCCGGCAGGATGAGGAAGGCTTCGATGATCGAGAAGGTCAGCGCGGCAACCACGACGAGGGTCAGTTGCTGGGTGAACTGCCGGAACCCGCCCTCCAGCAGCGCCCAGGGCGCAAACATGATCATGGTGGTAACAACACCGAAAATGACCGGCTTGACCACGAGCTGGCTGCCGATGATCGCGGCATCGACGCCTTCGCGGTGTCCCATCTCTACCTGCCGGTGAATGTTCTCACCGACAATGATTGCGTCATCCACCAGAATGCCGATCACGAGCAGGATGGCGAAGAGGGTGAGGATGTTCAGGCTGACATCGAGGAAGGGCAGGACAGCGAACGTGCCGGCAAAGCTTGTGGCCACGCCGATAACAACCCAGAAGGCCACGGTCGGGCGCAGGAAAAGCACCAGGACAACCATGACAAGGAAGAAGCCGAGCAGGGCCGAGCCCTCGATCGTTCCGGTCAGGCGGTTGTAGAAATCGGCTTCGGAGAACAGCACCGTGATGGTGAGGGGCTCGTTGTCCCGGGCGTTGAACTCCTCGACATACTCATCCATCGCCTTGAAGTATTCGGTGACGTGCATCTCCTCGGGTGCATTCACCATGATGAAGGCGGTCTCGTAGCCATTGTAGGTCGCGCGCAACTGCACATCGACAAAGCCGTCGCGCACCGTGGCCACGTCCTTGACCCGCACAGTGGCGCCGTCGCTGGTCTGGCGGATGATGATGTTGCCAAACTCCTCGGCGGTGTCGGCGCGCTGGCGGACCTCGATCTGGCTCTGGCCGGTTTCGGTGCGTACCGATCCGCCCGAGGCGTTGATGGAGGCGCGCTGGATCGCCCCTGAAATCTCGTCGAAGGTGAGATTGTAACGGCGCAGCGTCTCCTCGGAGACCTCGATCGAGACTTCTTCGGGCAGGGTGGAGACCACCTCGGCGAGTTCGCCGCCATCGATCAGCGCCAGCTCGTCGCGGATCTCATCGGCGCGACGCTTCATGGTGACGGGATCAACAGGGCCGTAGAGGGCAAAGCCGACATACTGGGACTGGTTGCGCCAGCGGCGCACTTGCGGCTCGAAGGCGGCGGGCGGGAAATTGTTGATGGAATCGACGCGGGCCTCGACCTCATCCATGAACCGGTCGATATCGGTGGAGGCCTTGGCCTGCACGTTGACGGAGCCCGATCCCTCGCGGGAGGTGCTGGTGATACGCTCCAGCCCGTCTAGCCCCGTCAGGGCCTCCTCGATCCGGATGACAATCTGGTCCTCGATGTCCTGGGGCGAGGCACCTTGCCAGGCCATGGAGACCGTTGCACCATTGAACTCGCCCTGGGGAAAGATCTCGTTTTCCAGGGAACTGTAGCCGAATATTCCGCCGATGAAGCAGATCACCATCAGCAGGTTTGCGGCGACGGAATTGCGTGCCCAGAAGGAAATGATTCCGCTCATCGGCTGGCCTCACTGTCTGACTTCGCAGCCGTTTCGCTGCTGGCCTCCCTTTCCTCCCGCGCCGCTGCAGCGATGGCCTCGAGTTCGGGATCGGCGAAGCTGATGGTCTGGCCGTTGTTCACCGACTGCATGGGTGATGTGATGACATATTCGCCGGGTTCCAGACCGCTCGTCAGAAAGGCGCCGCTGGGACGGGAATCGATGACCTGGACCTGGCGCACCTCCAGCGTGCCGGTCTCCGGCTTGCCGACATAGACTTGGTTCAGCCCGCGCAGGCCCGCGCGTGGGATGCGGATCACCCGGTCGATCTCGAGCCCCTCGATCGAGGCGTTGACAAACAGGCCCGGTGCCAGCGGCATGCCCGAGGCCTCCGCCGCGGCACCATAGGGGTCCCTGACCTCGGCGATGGCCGAGATCAGCCGCGTGCGCGGGTCCACGGCAGCGGCGGTGCGGGTGACACGTCCCTCCCAAACCCTTTGCTGGCCGGCGACTTCGGCTGAAAACGTCACCTTCGGTCCGGGCAGGTCGTTGGTTTCCTCGAAGGCCAGCGACAGGCCGAGCCGGCCCAGTTCCGCGTCGGTCAGCGGCAGTTCGATGAGGACCGCATCGGCGGAAAAGATCGTGCCGAGCGGCGTTCCGGCGCCGACAAACTGTCCGATATTGGCGTTCAGTTCCCGCACGCGGCCATCGAAGGGCGAACGCACGGCGGTGCGTTCCAGGGCCAGTTCGGCATCGCGCAGCTGTGCCTTGGCGGAATCGAGCGCGGCGCGGGCTTCGGCCAGTTGCGGCTCCCGGCGGGCCAGTGGCGAGGCGTCGGTGATGCCGAGATCGGCGAGGTCCTGCCGGGCGATTTCGGTCTCGGCGACTTCCCGGGCCAGGCGCTGTTCGGCGCTGGCCACCGTGGACTGGGCCCGGACAACCCCAAGTTCGTAATCGGCGGCCTCGAGGCGCACCAGCACCTGGCCCCTGCGGATGAATCCACCCTCCTCGAAATTCGGCGCGACATAGGAGATGCGGCCTGAAATCTGCGGCGCGACGACAATCTCCCGCTTCGGGCGCACCTCGCCCTGGGTCTCGACATCGAGGCGGACCGAAGCAATCTCGGCGGGCTCGGTGAAGACCGCCAGGCCCCGCGGGCTTTCCTCGGCGGCTTCCGGCGGCGACTTGAGACCGGAAATAACGCCCGAACCGATCACGCCGAACACGATCAGGATCGCGATCGGCAGCAGGAACATCAGGATTTTCAAGACGACTTTCATGGCATCTGGCTCCAATCCGCGAGCCCGAGGCCAGGGCTTTCCGTGAATTCGGGGTCGGTGTCCGCATCGCGGCGGGGCACGCCGCCGCCGAGCGCGAGATGATACCTGACCCGATTTTGTACGCGCGCGACGCGCGCCGAGATCAGTGCGCTTTCGGCATTGATCCGGCGGTTCTGGGCATCGATCAGGTTGAAGATGGTCGACAGGCCTTCCTTGTAGTCGCGTTCCGCAAGGGCCTCGGCGAGCACGGCCTCGTCAAGCGATCGGCGCTGGGCGTCTTCCTGCACGGCCAGGATCTGGTCGGCCTGGATCGCGTTCTCAACCTCCTGCCAGGCGCCGAGCACAGTACGTGTATATTCAGCGAGCTGGACCTGCGCCCTGGCCAGGGCTGCGTCGGCGTCAGCTTCCAGGGCGCCGCCATTGAAGATCGGCTGGGCGAGTGAGGCTGCGGCGCGGCCGAGCAGCCGGTCGAGGTCGAAAAGCTCGCTGAAATCGTCCCCGCTCAGATCAAGCGAGCCGTTCAGCCTGAGGCTCGGGCGCAGGGCGAGGCGGGCGACATCGGCGCGGAACCCGGCGGCAATCACCCGTGCCTCGGCGGCGGCGAGATCGGGCCGGCGCGCCAGCAGCAGAAGCGGGTCGCCGCCTGAGGGCAGCGGGCCGAGTTCGGGGATCGCGGTGTCGGCCTCGATCAGGGCCGCCGGATAGCGACCGAGCAGGACCTCCAGCGCGCGGGCGGTGTTGCCCACCGTCAGTCGCCGCGAGGCGAGCGTCGCCTCGGCCTGGAACAGGGCCGAACGCGCGGTGCGCACATCCAGCGCGGAGCCACCGGAAGCGCGCATGCGCCGCATGGTGAGATCGAGGGTCTGCTGGCGGATATCGACAGTGAACTGGGCCAGTTCCTCCAGCGCGATGGCGGATTTCAGATCGAACCAGGTGAGCGCGGTCTGCGCCGCGACGGACAGCTCGGTCGACAATAGGTCGGCCTCGCTGGCCACGAGGTCGGCGTCGGAAGCTTCCACGCCGGACGCCAGCCGGCCCCAGAGGTCGGCCTCCCAGGACCCGGCCACACCGAGATCGAGCCCGAAAGTCGGGTCGTCCAGATTGTCGGCACCGACGAACTGCGCCGAGGCGCCGCCCGAAGCCGACACGTTCGGCAGGGTTCGGCCGTAGGTCGCCCGACGCGTCGCCACGGCGGCCTCGAGCGCGGCCAGGCGTGAGGCAATGGTCGGATTGGCGTCCAACGCTTCTGAGACGAGGACGTCCAGCGCCGGGTCATTGAACTGCTCCAGCCAGTTGTCCAGCGGTGCGGCCCGCGCCATCGCCTCGGCCTGGTAGGATTGCGGCGTGTCCGGAAGCTTCGGTTCGAGCGTCACCGGCTCGGGACGCAGGCTCGCGCAGCCCGAGGCGGCCAGTCCGCCGGCCAGTGTGAGGAAGCAAAGGGGTCTGCGCATGGATGGGCCTCGAAGTTCTTGCAGGACGCGATACGCCTCGATTGCACGAGTGTCAATGAACAATTATCGAAAAACAATATCGGTAGAGGGGCGGGCGAAGGCGCGTATTCAGGGGCGCAAAAGAGACACTAGAAGTGTTGCCAAATCATCGCGCCCATTGGGTCGACTGTCATAATCATGATAACAAATACATTCATGACCATTCATGACATGGCGGTCGGAACGCTCCGGTTGGCCGCAAATATCCTTGGAAAGCGCTGCCGTCATGGCGATCGATGTGCCGACAGAACAAAGCCGGGGCCAGGAGCGCACCTCCGCGCCTTCTCGGCTGGGCCGGGGACGCCGGGCATGGCGCGATATCGTCGTGTGCGCGGTGCTGGCCGCCGGTGTCCTCGGCCTGCTCGCCAGTTCCGGCACGCTCGGCTGGGTGGAGGCGGTCTCTGCGTTCGTCGTCTTCTCGCTGGCGGTATCCGCCTACGGCATCGCCACCGTGCCGCCGCGGGCTTCCCAACGCAGTCGCCAGGCGGAAACCGCAGAGGAACGCCGCGAGCCGACACGCGCCAGTGACGCCATGGCGGCGCTGGTTGATGCACTCCACCAGCCGGCCTTCATCGTGGACGGCGACGCCCGGATCGTGGCGGTGAACGACCAGGCGCGCCGGCTGTTTCGCGCCGGAACCGCGGCGGCCCTGCCACTGACGGCCCTTGTGCGTCGGCCGGAACTCGTCGGGCTGGTGGAGACCTGCCTGGAAACAGGGCGGCCGGGCGAGATCGAACTCGTCTTCTCCGACGTGACTGACACGGTCGGCCTCGCACGGGTGACGCAGCTGCCGCTTGCAGGCCGTCCCCGCGTGCTGGTCACCTTCGAGGACCGCACCTCGATCCGGCGGGCCGAAGCGACACGGTCAGACTTTCTGGCCAATGCCAGCCATGAACTGCGCACGCCGCTCACCGCGCTCGCCGGCTACATCGAGACCATGCGGGGCTCGGCACGCGATGACCCGGACTCCTGGGATCGTTTCCTCGGCTCCATGTACGGCCAGACCGAGCGTATGCGTCGCCTGATCGACGATCTCCAGTCGCTCTCGCGCATCGAGCACCACCAGCACCGCGTGCCCGACAGCGTCGTGGACCTTGCCCTCATCACGCGTGAAGTGGTGGAAACGCTGGAGCCCGTGGCCGCCAAGGAGGAAATGCGACTGGACTATCAGGGCATTGACGAGGGTCTCCATGTGGTCGCGTCTCGCGATGAGATGTTCCAGGTCGTGCAGAACCTCGTCACCAATGCGATCAAGTACTCCGCTTCCGGCGGTTGCATTTGCGTCAGCATCGGCGAGTCCGCCGACAGCGACACCGCCCGCAGCGCCTGCGGCCGGCAATGGTCCGACGCCGACAGGATCGCCATTGTCAAACCCCGGGAGCTGCCCGGGCGCCGTTTTGCCTGGGTGCGGGTCAGCGATAATGGCAAGGGCATCCCGGCCAGCAGCCTGCCGAGGTTGGGCGAGCGCTTCTACCGCGTGGACGAGAGCCGCGGTGGCAAGGTCAAGGGCACGGGACTCGGGCTCGCCATCGTCAAGCATATCATGGCGCGCCATCGCGGCGGCCTGAACGTGGAGAGCCGGGAAGGGCGTGGCGCGGCCTTTGGCGTCTGGCTGCCCCAGCCCGAAGCGGCCGCCCGACCGGACG
>CAZXWB010000013.1:8358-23039 GCA_964644395.1 uncultured Hyphomonadaceae bacterium
GGCGCGGCCTTTGGCGTCTGGCTGCCCCAGCCCGAAGCGGCCGCCCGACCGGACGCAGAGGCCGCCGAATAAACCGTCGGGTTTGTCTCTATAGCGCGCTCAGTTCATCGATACGCATGAGCATCTTGTGGCGCACGCAATCCTTCGGGTCGGTGGCGATGAGACAGGCATTGCGGCTGGCGATCCAGGCCTGCTGCTTGAAGGTCAGGTTCGGCGTGATGAGATTGCGCTCGCGCAGGGAGGCATAGATCTGGCCCATCATCCGGTCGGCCTCCGCAAGCGCCGGGTCCGCGCAGATCAGCAGCTCCATCTCGACGGTCGCCTTGTCGCAATCGAAGCTCGGCCGCGCGTCGGGGTGGCGAGTAAGGTCGAGTTCCGGACGCAAGTCGCCATAGCTCACGCCTTCGCCCGTATGACCGGAATCTGCTGCGGTGTTCTCGATCTCCACCGGGCGCAGGCCAATCTTTTCGGCGGCGTCCTCGGCGCGCGGCTCCAGCACCACCCAGGCGGTGCCCCCGGCGACGGCGGCGCCGATGCTCGCTCCGATGCGTGTCAGAAGACTGCTCCAGGCCATGGTATTCCCCTCAGCGTTTCATGGGCTTCCGGGCATTTAGCCCATCGCGCGAGTCGAAGAAAGCATGGGAGAAAGGCAAGACCGTGGCCGGCGCGTTCACGTCTCAGACAGGCTGGGGCAGGGGCCCACCCGGTGCGGGCTGCGGCCTGGCGGGCTTCGGCCGGCGGGCGGGCGTCTCCGGTTCCGAGACTGTGACCGGCGCCTTTGTGCCGCCGCGCTTGTCGTCATCATCGTCTTCATTCTTGAAGCGCGACATGAATACGCCCGCGCCGACAAATCCGCCCATCATGCCGGCCTGGTAGAGTACCAGCACCGTGTAGAGCCAGGGCACGGACACCTTGTCCGGACCGATCACGAGCAGGATCACGCCATAGCCAATGATGCCGATGGCGGTACCCACAATATAGCCCATCACGATGTGTTTCAGGAACCGCCGCAGCGTCCGCCGCTCCTTCCAGACCGGCGGGATGCCGTCGGGATCATCGGGCGGGGGCAGGGCGGTGCCGCTCATGGCAAAACTCCATTTAAGTCTTCAAAAAGATACCAGTTTAATTCATGCCTGTCACCGGCAGCCTGGCAAAACCGCGCCGTCGGGCCTCGACAGGTCGCCTTGACGGGAGATAGACAGGGCGGCCTCCGCGGCAAGCCGAGCGATTTCGAGAGACAGGATGAAATGAACGAGCGCCAAGCCTACCAGATCGAGGGCGACACGGGCCCATGGGAAGTCGTCATGGGCCTGGAGATTCACGCCCAGGTCGCCTCCCGGGCGAAACTCTTCTCCGGCGCCTCCACGGCTTTCGGGGCCGATCCGAACTGCAATGTGTCGCTGGTCGACGCCGCCCTCCCCGGCATGCTGCCCGTGATCAATGCCTTCTGCGTGGAGCAGGCGGTGCGCACGGGCCTTGGGCTGAATGCGCAGATCAATGCCTATTCGCGCTTTGACCGGAAGAATTATTTCTATCCCGACCTGCCCCAGGGCTACCAGATTTCCCAGTACCAGCATCCCATCGTTGGCGAGGGCGAGATCGCAGTGGACGCCGATGAGGGCTACAGTTTCACCGTCGGGATCGAGCGGCTGCACCTCGAACAGGATGCCGGCAAGTCGATCCACGACCTCGACCCCAACGCGACCTATGTCGACCTGAACCGCTCCGGCGTGGCGCTGATGGAGATCGTGTCCAAGCCGCATATCCGCTCGCCCATGGAGGCGGCGTCCTATGTCAAGAAATTGCGCGCCATTGTCGTAGCGCTCGGCACCTGTGACGGTGACATGGAAAAGGGCAATCTGCGCGCCGATGTGAATGTCTCGATCTGTCGCCCGGGCGACTATGAGGCCTTCCGCGAGACCGGCGATTTCGGCCATCTCGGCACGCGCTGCGAGATCAAGAACGTCAATTCCTTCCGCTTCATCCGCGAGGCGGCGGAGTATGAGGCGCGTCGCCAGATCGAAATTGTCGAGGGCGGCGGCGAGGTCCACCAGGAGACACGGCTGTTCAACGCCGAGACCGGCGAGACCCGTTCCATGCGGTCGAAGGAAGACGCCCATGACTATCGCTACTTCCCCGATCCCGATCTCCTGCCGCTGGAACTGGAGGCGGATTTCATCGCCCATATCCGCGAGTCGCTGCCGGAACTGCCCGACCAGAAGCGGGCGCGTTTCATCTCCCAGTACGACCTGAAGGAGTATGATGCCGGCGTGCTGGCCGCCGACACCGAAAAGGCCGAGTATTTCGAAACCGTCGCAAAGGGACGCGATGCGCGCCTTGCGGCCAACTGGGTGAGCCAGGAGCTTTTCGGCTACCTCAACAAGGAAGGCCTCGAACTGTCGCAATCGCCCATCAGTGCCGAGCAGCTGGGTGGCCTCGTCGATCTCATCAGCGACGACACGATTTCCGGCAAGATCGGCAAGACGGTGTTCGCAAAGATGATCGAAACCGGCGACTCAGCGGCCAAAATCGTGGACCGCGAAGGCCTGAAGCAGGTCACCGACACCGGTGCCATCGAGGCGGTGGTGGACGAGATCATCGCGGGCAATCCCGAACAGGTGGCCCAGGTGAAAGCCCAGAAGGCAGAAGGCCACGCCAAACCCAAGGCGCTCGGCTGGTTCGTCGGCCAGGTGATGAAAGCTTCCGGTGGCAAGGCCAATCCGAAGGCCGTGAACGACATCCTGAAGGCGAAGCTGGACCTCTAAGCCGGCCTTCCCACCGCCACATTGTCGATGAGGCGCGTGCCATCGAGCCAGGCAGCGCCGAGAAGGCGCGCCGGGCGCTCCGGGGCAATCGCGTCAACGGGGGCCAGCCTTTCGGCGTCGCAGAGCTCGATGTAATCGACTGGCGCGAATTCCATGCTCGCGAGGGTGAGCTTGGCTTCGCAGATCGCCGTGTCAACGGGCGTGCCGGCATTTATCCGCCTCGCCGCGCGATGCAGCACGGCCGAAAGCTGTCCGGCGCGGGGCCTGGCGTCGGGGCCGAGATACCGGTTGCGTGAGGAGTGGGCGAGGCCGTCGGCATCACGCACCGTCTCCACGCCGACAATCTCTATGTCGAAGCCGAGATCGGCACTCATCCGTTGGATGATCACCAATTGCTGGAAATCCTTCTCGCCAAAGAAGGCCGAATCGGGACGGACATGGTTGAACAGCCGCGCCACGACCGCGGTGACGCCGCCGAAGAAATGCGGGCGCGGCACACCTTCGAGGATGGCGCCGAGGCCCGGCACCTCGACACGGGTGGCCGGCAGGCCGAAGGGATAGATGTCGTGGGTCTGGGGCAGGTAGGCGAGGTCGCAGCCGGCCCGGCTCAGCTTTTCAAGATCGGTGTCCACCGTGCGCGGATAGGTTGACAGGTCCTCGCCCTCGGCAAACTGGGTCGGGTTGACGAAAATGCTGGCGACCACGCGGTCGCAGCGCTGCCGCGCATGTTGCAAAAGTTTAAGGTGGCCGTCATGCAGCGCGCCCATGGTCGGCACAAGGCCGATGCTCAGGCGCTCGGTCCGCCAGGCCTCAAGCTGCCTGCGCAGGTTCGATTTCGCCCGAGCGACGAAGAATGACCCGAATTTCACCTCGGGGGTATTGTCAGCGACCGGCTGGTCGGCTTGACTGGTAAACGTCTCATTAACCACTTCCGGCGAAATTGTTCCCATGACACACGCACTCTTCCGTTCGATGAAAATGCTCGTGGCAGGAATGGCGACAGCGTTCCTCTCGCGCAAGCCCCGCCTGCAGACTGTTTCGCTTGTGGGCGAGCCGCGCCGCCGAGAACTTGAAGGTGATGCGGCCTGGGGCGGCGATGCCTTCCTGTTCGAGCCCGAAGGTGCAAGCGGCCTTGATGCCCATGTCAGCCGCCACAGCCACGCCATGAACGGCCTGTCGGAACTCCTCGGAAATGTCCGCGAAATTGTCGCCTCCGTGTCGGCGACGGCGCCGATCATTGTTCCTCCCCTGAGCGCGGAAGAGCCTGTGGAGACGGATTGGAAGGCCTTCGACGAGGCGATTTTCGACGTCGTGCCCATGCGCCATCAGGCCATGGAGTCCGGCATCGTGCTGCAGGGTGGGGACGAGGATTTCCTGTTCGGTGAGCAGGCGCCCATCGGTAGCATTGCACCGGTTTCCCTGATTGCGCGACCCGATGAGATGAGCGGAGTCCGGTTCTGAAGTCCGAGACCCTCAGTCCCCCAGATCGAACCGCTCCGCCCCGCAAGGGCGGAGCGTCTGATTCTGTGAAGCGGGGCCGTGTCATTGTCATCGGCAATGAGAAGGGCGGCGCCGGCAAGTCCACCGTGGCCATGCACCTGTCCTGCGCGCTCCTGCGCATGGGGCTGCGCGTCGGTGTCATGGACCTGGATGTGCGCCAGCGCAGCCTGACCCGTTATCTCGAGAACCGGCTTCGCTGGATCAAGTCCACCGGTGCCACCCTGCCCATGCCGGAGATGATTCGCATCGATCCGAGCCAGGCCCGTAACCTCGACGATTCCGAACGCGAGGAGAGCGACCGTTTCCTTGAAAGCCTGTCACGCCTGAAAAGCGCATGCGACATGGTCATCGTTGACGCGCCCGGCGGCGACACGTTCCTGTCGCGTCTCGCCCATTCCTCGGCGGACCTGCTGATCACGCCCCTGAATGACAGCTTCGTTGATTTCGACCTGCTGGGTGACGTGAACCCCCAGACGCTGGAGGTGGTGCGACCGAGCTTCTATTCCGAAATGGTTTGGAATTGCCGTAAACAGCGCGCGAAGGAAAGTCGCGAACTGATCGACTGGGTGGTGATGCGCAATCGCATGTCGCCGCTCGAGGCGCGCAACAAGCAGCGGGTCGGCGAGGCGCTCGATAATCTCGCCCGGCGAATCGGCTTCCGGCTCGCGCCGGGGCTCTCGGAACGCGTGATCTATCGCGAGCTCTTTCCCATGGGCCTCACCCTGCTCGACCTCACCGAGGAGGGCTCCAACATCACCTTCACCATGAGCCATGTGGCGGCCCGCCAAGAGCTGCGCGACCTGCTCATCGTGCTCCAGGTCCCGGAACTCAAGGGTGCAGAGATCGCGTTCTGAGCGACGGCCGGTCTCCCGGTGTAAGTCAGTGAAACACAGCGGAGAGGCGGTTCAACGCGAGGCCGCACCCTGGGCAATCGCTGCGGTGTCCATGGGCTGGTCATTCATGCCGTCAATGATCTTCACCGCGAGCCGCCTGGGGCCGCCGGCATCCGGCGTACCCAGATTGTAATAGGCTGCCTCGATGAGATCGGTGACATGATCGTTGCGGGCGCGGGAGGATTTTCCGCCAAGGACAATGACGATGAAGCGCGTCTCGTCGCGCTCCACAGACGTCATCAGGTTGAAGCCCGAGGCGCGGATATAGCCCGTCTTCATGCCGTCCACGCCCTCGACATCCTTCAGCAGCGCATTGTGGTTCTTGTAAGTGCGCCCTTTCCAGGTGAAGCGCTGGGTGGAGAAATAGGAGTAGTATTCGGGATGGTCTTCCATCATCGCGTCGGCCAGGACAGCCATGTCGCGCGCCGTGGTGGTCTGGCGATCATCGGGAAGGCCCGAGGCATTGTAGAAGCTCGTGCGCGACAGGCCGAGCATTCTTGCCTTGACCGTCATCAGCGCGGCAAAACGCTCCTCCGAACCGCCAAGACGCTCGGCGACGACGACAGCCACATCATTGGCCGACTTGGTCACAAGCGACTTGATTGCGTCGCCGGTCGAAATGGTCTGGCCGGGCTTCAGGCCGAGCTTGGAGGGCGGCTGCCTCGACGCATTGCGCGAGACCGGCAGGCGTTCGTCAAGGCGCAACTCGCCACTCTTCAGCGCCTCGAACACCATGTAAAGCGTCATGACCTTGGTCAGCGAGGCCGGATAGCGCTCGGCATCGGCGAAGCTTTCATGCACGACTTCAAGCGAATCGGCGTCGACCACGATCGAGGCATATTTCTCCGACTGGGCCAGCGGCACTGCCGCAGCCGAGGCGATCAAGAGTGTGCCGAACCGTGCCGTGAGCCGGGCGCGCAAATTCCTGTGTGCCAAGTGTACCGCTCCGTTTCGCCTCCCATGACGAACGATAAATTGGGGTCAAACAATTAGCCAGTGATTAACGCAGGGCGTGACTCAGATGTCATCTTTTGTGCGCCGCAACATTTTTGTTGATTTCGCAGCTGCAGCATGCTATGTACGCATCATCAAAGGGATCGGGGGTGCCGGTCCCACTGCGAACCCAACCGACCCCGCACCCGATCGATGCCAGAGAAGTGGAGTGACCCCATGGCCAAGACCGACACCCAGATGAAGTCCACAATGAACACCTTCGAGAACTTCACCAGCGCGTCCAGCGACGCCGCCCGCAAGTCCTTCGAGCGCTCCGTCGCGCTGATGGGCGAAATGGGCGAGTTCAACAAGGCCAACATGGCTGCCGTTGCCGAGAGCGCCCAGGTGGCCGGAAAGACCGTCGAGGAGATGAGCACCCGTGCGGCGTCCTATGCCAAGACCTCCATGGAACACATGATGGAAACGGGCCGCTCGGTCTCCACCGCCAAGTCGGTGAAGGAAGCCATGGAAATCCAGGCTGATTATGCCAAGTCCTCCTTTGATCGCTATCTCGAGGAGCTGAATGCCTGGACCGGTCTGATGGCCTCTTCGATGAAGAATTGCATCGAGCCCCTGAACTCCCAGGCCGGCGAGTTCGTTGCCATGATGCAGCGTCGCGTGTAAGTAGAGTGGCGCGCTCAGCGCGTGAGTGTAGATTTCGCGGGGCCGGCCCATTGGGTCGGCCCTGTTGATTCCGTGGGAAATTTCGGTCTCGCTGAGCCGTCTTGCCGCGGATCGGCTGGTGAATCGCTCCGGATGTCCTATCTGGTGAGGCGATGATGGAGTTTATCGATTTCACGCGGTTGGAGCGGCCGGGCTCGCCTAACACATTTCTCCTCCTGCCGGAGGGGTTTCCCTCGACCGCAAAGCCCGATCAGGCCTCTCCGGAGTTTCCGCTGGCCGCCTCGCCGCTGTTCGATGCCCTGATGCAGGCTGTCCGCGACAGCGGTGCCGAAGGCAGCCTCGAGGCCGACCTGCCCTCACGGCGCCTGCGCTATGTCGCTCGCACGCCGATCCTGCGCTTCAAGGATGATGTCGACGCCGCGGTGATCGAAACCGGTGACGCCTCCAGCGCACTCGCCATTTATTCGCGCTCGAGAATTGGTTATTCCGATCTCGGTGCCAACCGCAAACGTGTCGAAGGGCTGCTGAAAGCAGTCCAAGCAAACATACGGACTTGAAAGCGCCACACAACGCGCACACGCTCCTATAAGTCTGATGAGTGGACCATGAGTGACTTGTTTCGTGAAACATCCGGGCCTGAGATGCCGCACTTCCGGGAACGCGCCAGCGACCCGGACTTTGGCAATGATGACCTTGGCGGTGACTTCGGAACGGGCATCGTCACCGAATCGCGGACGAAAACCAAGCGTCCGTCGCTCTATCGCGTGCTGTTGTTCAATGACGATTACACGCCGATGGAGTTCGTGGTCTACGTCCTCGAACGGTTCTTCAACAAGAGCCGGGAGGAAGCCACGCGCATCATGTTGCACGTGCATCAGAACGGGGTTGGGCTGTGCGGAGTCTTCACCTACGAGGTGGCAGAGACCAAGGTCGCACAGGTGCTGGATCTGGCGCAGCGGAACGAACATCCGCTGCAGTGCCGCATGGAAAAGGATGAATAGGCCCCTTAGCAGACAGGTGACCACGTGCCCTCATTGACCCCAAGCCTCGAACGCGCCCTCGAGCGTGCCCTGACCTCCGCGAATGAGCGGGACCATGAATATGCGACGCTGGAGCACCTCCTGCTCGCACTTGTCGATGACGAGGATGCCGCCGAGGTCATGAGGGCCTGCAAGGTGGATCTCGACAAGCTGCGCAGTGACCTGGCGCGTTATATCGACGAGGAACTGCAGAGCCTGGTGGTCGAGAACCGCACGGGCGAGGTGATGCCGACGGCCGCCTTCCAGCGTGTCGTGCAGCGTGCGATCCTGCATGTGGAAAGCTCCGGGCGCGACCAGGTGACCGGGGCCAACCTGCTGGTCTCGATCTTTTCCGAACGCGAGAGCCATGCGGCCTATTTCCTGAAGGAACAGGACATGAGCCGCTATGATGCGGTGAATTACATCTCCCACGGACAGGCCAAGAAGCCCGGCATGTCCCAGTCCCGCCGCGTGCGCGGGGCCAATGAGAATGTCGACGAGGATAGCGGCAAGTCCGACACTGAAGCGCTCGACAATTATTGCGTGAATCTCAACCAGAAGGCCCTCGACGGCAAGGTCGACCCGCTGATCGGTCGCGACAAGGAACTCAAGCGCTGCATCGAGGTGCTGTGCCGCCGCTCCAAGAACAATCCGCTGCTGGTCGGTGATCCCGGCGTCGGCAAGACCGCCATTGCCGAAGGGCTGGCCAAGCTCATTGTCGATGGCGAGGCCCCCGAAATCCTCGAGGATGCGGTGATCTACGCCCTCGACATGGGCGCGCTACTCGCCGGCACGCGCTATCGCGGCGATTTCGAGGAACGCCTGAAGAGCGTTATGAAGGAGTTGGAGGGCCTGGAGAAGGCGATCCTGTTCATCGACGAGATCCACACCGTGATCGGTGCCGGCGCGACTTCCGGCGGTGCCATGGATGCCTCCAACCTGCTCAAGCCCGCCCTGCAGAGCGGTGGCCTGCGCTGCATGGGCTCGACCACCTTCAAGGAGTATCGCCAGCATTTCGAGAAGGACCGGGCGCTCGCCCGCCGCTTCCGCAAGATCGATGTGGTCGAGCCGACGGTGCCCGACACGATCGAGATCCTTAAGGGCCTGAAGTCGCGTTACGAGGATTTCCACGCCATCCGTTACACCGATGAGGGCCTGAAGGCGGCTGCGGAGCTTTCGGCGCGCTACATCACCGACCGGAAACTGCCGGACAAGGCGATCGACGTGATCGACGAAGCGGGCGCCACCCAGTGGCTGCTGCCCGAGGATGAGCGCGCCAAGCAGATCGACGCGCCGCAGGTCGAGGCCGTGGTGGCCAAGATTGCACGGATCCCTCCGAAGCAGGTGAGCTCCGACGACGAGAAGGCGCTGGCCAATCTTGAAAAGGACCTCAAGCGGGTCGTCTTCGGCCAGGACGAGGCGATCACTGCGCTCTCCTCGGCGATCAAGCTCGCCCGTGCAGGCCTGCGCGAACCCAATAAGCCTATCGGGTCCTATCTCTTCACCGGCCCGACCGGTGTCGGCAAGACCGAGGTGGCCCGACAGCTCGCCTCCATCATGGGCGTGGAACTGCACCGGTTCGACATGTCGGAATATATGGAGCGCCATACGATTTCGCGCCTGATCGGGGCGCCTCCGGGCTATGTCGGCTATGATCAGGGTGGCTTGCTCACCGATGCCGTCGACCAGCATCCCCACTGCGTGCTGCTGCTCGACGAGATCGAGAAGGCGCATCCGGAAATCTTCAACATCCTGCTGCAGGTGATGGACAATGGCTCCCTCACCGACACCAACGGCAAGAAGATCGATTTCCGCAATGTGGTCGTGATCATGACCTCGAATGCCGGTGCGGCGGATGCCGCCAAGGAGGCCATCGGCTTCGGTCGTGGCAAGCGCGAAGGCGAGCAGGAAGAGGCGCTGAAGCGTCTGTTCACGCCGGAGTTCCGTAACCGCCTCGACGCGATCATCCCCTTCGGCGCGCTGCCGCAGGAGGTCATCGAGCGCGTGGTCGAGAAATTCGTGCTTCAGCTTGAGGCCCAGCTGGCCGACCGCAATGTGGTCATCGAGCTCACCCCGGCGGCCGCCCGCTGGCTCGCCGACAAGGGCTATGATCCCGAGAATGGCGCCCGTCCTCTCGGCCGCGTGATCCAGGAGCATGTGAAGAAGCCCATGGCGGAGGAATTGCTCTTCGGATCGCTGAAGAATGGCGGCACGGTGCGTGTGGACATCGATGAGGAGGACAAGGACGCCCTCTCATTCGAATATTTCCCCGACCCGGAAGCCGATGAAATCGATGAGGGCGCCGAGGAAAGCGCCTGATTGAGGCGGGTCAGACTTGTCGAAAAATAGAAAGCCCCGGCAATGGCCGGGGCTTTTTTGTATGGGAGAGCTTGGGGGAATTCAAACCCAGCGCAGCGCTCGCGTCACCATGCTTCGAGGCGCGCTTTGCTCGCACCCGGGGAGATGAGAGGGCGGCGAAAGCGAGACATTTCAACTTGGTGATTCCCCGGCGAAAGCCGGGGCCCATGGGGTGAGGTCGGGGCCGGGAGCAAGGGACGTGTTTCTCGCCGAGATGTCGGCTTCAGCCATAGGCCACTTCAAGCAGCTTGAATGCCATCCATGGGTCCCGGCTTGCGCCGGGAAGGCACTTCAGTGGGTAGGCCCTTAGCAGGGTGCAAAAAAGCCCCAGCCGAATGGCCAGGGCTTCCTTAGTCGATCAATTGAAACCGCTCAGGCCCCGGCGTCAGCCAGGTTCTGGTTCACGAAGTCCCAGTTGAGCAGCGAGTCCAGGAAGGCCTCGATGTATTTCGGGCGGGCATTCTGGTAGTCCAGATAATAGGCGTGCTCCCAGACATCCATGGTCAGGAGCGGCGTGACGCCGGCCTCGGTGAGCGGGGTCTCGGCGTTCAGCGTCTTGCGAACCTCGAGCTTTCCATTCACGAGCACGAGCCAGGCCCAGCCCGATCCGAACTGCGTGGCACCGGCCTTGGAGAAGGCTTCGCGGAAGGCGTCATAGGAGCCGAAATCACGATCGATGAGTTCCGCGGCCTTGCCGGTCGGCGCGCCGCCGCCATTCGGCTTCATGGAGTGCCAGTAGAAGGTGTGGTTCCAGACCTGGGCGGCATTGTTGAAGATGCCGGCCTTGGACGAATCGGCGTGTACCGCGCTGATGATCTCTTCCAGCGTCTTGCCAGCCAGGTCGGTGCCCTCGATCAGGCCGTTCAGATTGTTCACATAGGCTTGGTGGTGCTTGCCATAATGGAAATTCAGTGTGTCTTCGGAAATGGTCGGCGCGAGCGCGTCGCGGCCATAGGGGAGGGCGGGAAGATCAAACGCCATGTGTGTCACTCCGTGGTTGAAAATCATTGTCCTACAAAGCCCAAGGCTTCGCACCACATATGGTTCCCATGACCGAGACTGCCAGTGCGCCCGGCCCCGAAGTTTGGAAGCGCCTTGACGCCACCGTCCGACGCGTCGACGAGGATCGCTGGCTGTCGAGCCGATATGCCGCGCCGCAGGACCGCCGGAAGCTGGTGGCGCTCTATGCGTTTTACTACGAACTGGCCAAGGTAAGGCTCGTCACGGAGGAGCCGGGACTGGCCGCGATCCGTTTCCAGTGGTGGCGCGAGACCGTGGACGAGATCCGCTCTGGCGCACCGGCCCGGCGCCATGAGGTGGCGCTGGCGCTGGCGGAAACCGTGCACGACCCGCGGGAGAACCTGGACGGCCTGATCGATGGCCATGCCGCGGCGGTACAGAGCGGCGACCGGCGCGACGAGCCCGAGCCGCTTCTCATGCGCCTGGCAGCGGCGCGTCTCGGCGAGACGGCCTGGGCCGGCTTCGAGACCGTCGCAGTGCACTTTGCCGGCGGGCGACGGGGCGTCACGGGCTGCGCCGGCGAGGCTGTGGCGAAGGTGCCAACGGTCATCCGCCCGGCGGTTGCCCATGGACGCCTCAGGCATGTCTACGCCCGCAACCCCGATCCGAGCCCGCTGGTCCGGCGCTGGGCGGTTTTGCGGGGGGTCATGACGGGGCGGGTCTGACGGCGGGGCGTCAGCTCAGAAATTTCATCAGGTGCCAGGCGACCCAGGCGATGATGGCGGCCCCGAAAAATCCGAGCACGCTGTAGCCCAGTCGCGCCAACTCCGACGCCTCGGTTGAGCCAGCAATGTGCCAGACCACGGCAGCACCGCTTCCGCCCCCGACGACGATAACCAGAAAGTCGAAGACGCGGAATGTCGCGTCCATGAAACGATCGAACTTGTCCCACATTGTGAGGCCTCCCATCCGGAGACCCTGACATCGAACGCCTAAGAAAGCCTGATCGCCCGGAGGAAATCCTTGCGGATCGGCGATCAGCCCTCGCCCAGCTCCTCGGCGACGATGCGGTTGAGCGAGGCCGGGTCCCAGCCCGCCACAACACGGCCATTGACGAAGAAGGTGGGTGTGGCCTCGGCGCCGACCTCGATGGCCTGGGTCCGCACATCGCTGATCTGCTGTTGCAGTTCGCGCGACTGCATGTCGGCACGCATCTTGTCGACATCGACGCCGACATCTTCGGCGATCTCGTTGATGGCCTCCTCGGAATAGTCCGATTTCGACTCCATCAGCGCGGTGTGCATCTCGGTGTACTTGCCCTGCCTGCCGGCGGCGAGGGCGGCGAGGGCGGCGTCACGGCTTTCCGGCGAGAGGATCGGAAACTCCTTGAAGACCACCCGCACCGTGTCGGGATTGTTTTCGGCGGTCTCCAGCAGCCAGTCCATGCTCCGCTTGCAGTAGCCGCAGCGGTAATCGAAGAACTCCACGATGGTGACCTCGGCATCCTCCGGGCCGAGGGTAAAGTCGCGCGGGTCGCTGGCCAGGCGCTCGGCCATTTCGACGCGTTCGCGCGCCGCCAGTTCCATCAGGGCCTCTTCGATGACTTCCGGATTGTCCACCAGGTACTCCCGGATCACGGCTTCGATCGCCTCACGGTCGCTGGTTTCCACATTCACCGTGGGCGCGGTTTCCGTCATCACGTCGCGCACGATTTCCTCGATGGCGGCGCGGTCCGGCGCGGGCGCGGAGGCGCTTTCCTGGGCGCATCCGGTGGTCAGGACCGGGGCCGACAGCGCGGCAGTGGCGAGAATGGCAAGGCGTCTGGACATGGTGAGTTCCCGTTCAAGAGCCGGCGCAAGAATGCACCCAACAACCCGCATTTATTGGCAGAGGCCGGCGCGGGCGTCCATCCACCGGCGCACAAGAGCGCGTGATCGGCGCCATCAGCGGCGGCGCTGGCGATAGGCCCACTCATTTTCCGGCAGGCGGGGATCGGTGGCGGCCTGGATGTCCGAGGCGCGCACCCAGAGCGGCGTGCCCGCTTCGAGATCCTTCATCGCCCGCCCGGCAAAGATGTTGGCGCGCTGCAGATCCCCCACCGAATAGGCGAGTTCCGCGGTTGCCAGTTCTGCCTCCGCCCGGCGGCCCTGTTTCTCGAGCGTGCGGGCGAGTTGGCGCAGCGCGAAGCCATTGCCCGGTTCGGCCCGCAGCGCGGCGCGCAACTCCTCTTCGGCCCGCACCAGGTCGCCTTCATCACCGCGACCCACCAGGGCCTGGGCGAGCAGCACGCGAATCAGCGGATGACCATCGGACAGGGCAACGGCCCTTTCGGCCGGCGCGATGGCGGCCTCCGCATCGCCGGTCTCGACCAGGACCTGGGCTTTGAATTCGAGGAAATAGGGATTTTCGGGCTCGACCGCGATAAGCTCGTCCATGTTCCGTAGCGCCGTGCCCATGTCGGCATTCCGGTAGGCATTGATGGCGCGGGCGTATTTCGCGGGCACGGAGGTGTCCGACAGGGGATATTCGCGCATGACATGGCCGGGCGTCTGGCTCCAGCCGATCAGCTTGGCCCGCATGATTTCCAGCTGTGCCACCGCCTTCGGGTCGCTGGGCGCGTCCCAGGATGTGGTGCGTTCCGCGGCGCTGCGCAGCGACTGTATGCGGTCCGATGAGAGCGGGTGGGTGCGGAAATACTCGAAGCGGCGCTGTTGGGAGAGGACTTCCTGGTAGCGGTACTTCTCGAAAAACGCGATGAGGCCGCGCGCGCTGATGCCGGCATCATCGAGGAAGCGCACCGCCGCCTGGTCGGCGGACGCCTCCTGCACACGGGTGTGGACGAAGAAGTTGAGCGCTGCGAATTGCTGCGAACTGGCCAGAAGCGCGGCGCCCGCTTCGCCTTCGCCGGCCGCCAGGGCGAGCAGGCCCAGGCCGATGGACACATAGGCCGGGCGCGCGGCCACCTGCATGTCGCGGGCGCGCCTTGCGCCGTGGGCGCCAGTGATGTGGCCGGCCTCGTGGGCAATCACGCCCATCAGCTGCTCCGGCGTTTCCGAAGCGATGATCAGGCCGGTGAAGAGGTGGATGCGCTGGCCATTGGCGACGAAGGCGTTCAGCGAGGGATCATCGATGATGAAGAGGCCGACATCCTCCGGCTGTAGCCCGGCAGCCTCGAGGATGGGATTGGTGTAGTCGCGCAGGATTTCCTCGATCTCCGCATCGCGGATGATGCCCTGGGCCTGGGCCGGGGGCAGGGCGGTCAGCGCCAGCAGCATGGCCAGGGCAGCGCCCAGCTTGCCGACGGCGGCGGACAGGCCCTCAGGGGAAATCACGCGGGACATGGCAGACTCCTTCGCATCTTCCACGAAGCTAGCGTTGAATTTCGTCGCTTTCGAGGCCGCTGCGCACCTGATGACAGGAATGTCATGGGGCGCGCAGGCGACCCGGTGTTCAGCCGGAGGCCTTGCGTTGCCACCAGCCGCGACGCCGCGGACGCCCCTTCTCCGTGTCCTCTGCCTTCGCCGGCTCGGCCGGCTTTTCAGGCTCCGGCGCCTCCGGTTCCGGCGCGT
>CAZXWB010000014.1:0-17822 GCA_964644395.1 uncultured Hyphomonadaceae bacterium
AACCGCTGACCCTCTCGGTGTAAACGAGATGCTCTACCAGCTGAGCTAACCGCCCCTGACCGACTGGCTATCCCAGGCCAGTGCCCGGTGACAAGCCCGGCCACCATGGAATGGCGACCGGGCCCGGTCCTTCTGCAATCACCCTGGCGTCTCAGTGGCGCAGGGTATCTCCGCTGGAACCGTCGCCCTCGGTGCGCGACAGGTCCGAACGCAGCGCCGCCTCGTCTTCCGCCGACCATTCGATTGGCTTGAGCGGCCGGGTCAGGGCCCGGGCGAGCACTTCATTGATGTCACTCACCGCGACAATCTCGAGACCGTCCTTCACATTATCCGGGATCTCGGCGAGGTCCTTCTCGTTCTCCTCCGGGATCAGCACCGTCTTGATGCCGCCCCGCAGGGCCGCAAGGAGTTTCTCCTTCAGCCCGCCAATGGGCAGGACGCGGCCGCGCAGGGTGACCTCGCCCGTCATCGCCACATCGGCAGCCACGGGGTTGCCGGTGAGCAGCGACACGATGGCCGTGGTCATGGCGATGCCGGCCGACGGCCCATCCTTTGGCGTGGCGCCTTCGGGCACGTGGACGTGGATGTCGGTGGTGTTGAAGGCATCGGGGCGAATGCCGAGCGTCACCGCGCGCGCGCGCACCAGCGAACTCGCCGCCTGGATCGATTCCTTCATCACATCCTTCAGGTTGCCGGTGACCTTCATGCCGCCGCGGCCGGGCATCTGCACCGCCTCGATGGTCAGGAGGTCGCCGCCGGTTTCGGTCCAGGCCAGACCCGTCACCGCGCCGATCTGGTCGTCATGGTCAGCCAGGCCGTAACGAAACTTCCGCACGCCGGAGAAATCGGCGAGATTGTCCGGCGTCACCGTGACCGCCACCTCGCCGCCCTGGGTGATCTTTCGCACCGACTTGCGCGCGAGCTTGGCAATCTCGCGCTCCAGCGAGCGCACGCCGGCCTCACGGGTGTAGTAGCGCACCAGGTCGCGCACGGCCTCGTCGGTAACGGTCCACTCGCCCTCTTCAAGGCCGTGATCCTTGCGGATTTTCGGGATCAGGTGGCGCTTGGCAATCTCGAGCTTCTCATCCTCGGTGTAACCGGCGATGCGAATGATCTCCATGCGGTCCAGCAGCGGCTGGGGCATGTTGAGCGAGTTCGCGGTCGTGACGAACATCACGTTCGACAGATCGTAGTCGACCTCGAGATAATGGTCATTGAAGGTCGAGTTCTGCTCCGGGTCCAGCACTTCCAGTAGCGCCGCCGCCGGATCGCCGCGATAGTCCATGCCGAGCTTGTCGATCTCGTCCAGCAGGAAGAGCGGATTGTTGGTATCCACCTTCTTGAGCGACTGGATAACACGTCCCGGCATGGAACCGATATAGGTCCGCCGGTGACCGCGGATCTCGCTTTCGTCGCGCACACCGCCCAGCGACACGCGGACAAAGTCACGGCTCGTCGCCTCGGCGATGGAGCGCCCGAGCGAGGTCTTGCCGACGCCGGGCGGTCCGACGAGGCAGAGAATGGGCCCGCGCAGTTTCTCGGTGCGCTTGTGCACGGCGAGGTATTCAAGGATGCGCTCTTTGACCTTCTCGAGCCCGAAATGGTCCGCGTCCAGGACATCCTCGGCCTTGGCGAGATCGGTCTCGACATCCTTCAGATTGTCCCAGGGCAGGGAAACGAGCCAGTCCAGATAGTTTCGCACAACGGTGGATTCCGCCGACATCGGGCTCATCTGGCGCAGCTTGCGCAACTCCGCCTCGGCCTTGGAGCGGGCCTCCTCCGACAGCGGCGTCTCGGCGATCTTTTCCTCAAGCTCGGCCAGTTCGTCGCGCTCGCCGTCACCGCCGCCACCTTCGCCCAGCTCGCGCTGAATCGCCTTCATCTGTTCGTTCAGGTAGTATTCGCGCTGGGTCTTCTCCATCTGGCGCTTGACGCGGTTCTTGATCTTCCGCTCCATCTGGAGCATGCCCATCTCGCCCTCCATGACGGAGAAAATGCGCTCCAGGCGTTCCGAAACGTCAGACAGTTCCAGGAAGGCCTGCTTGTCCGACAGCCGCGCCGAAAGCTGGGCCGCCACCGTGTCAGCGAGCCGGCCCGGTTCGGTGACCTGTCCGATGTTGGCCACGGCCTCCGACGGGATCTTCCGGTTCAGCTTGGCATAGGCCTCGAACTGTTCCTGGACCGCGCGCACGAGGGCATCGATGTCGGGCTTGTCGGCACCGGTGTCGGCAAAGGCCTCCACATCGGCCTCGAAATATTCGCCGCGGTCGTGCAACTGCGTGATATTGGCCCGGGCCTGGCCCTCCACGAGCACCTTCACCGTGCCATCGGGCAGCTTCAGGAGTTGCAGGATGGTGGCCACGGTGCCGATGCCATAGATGTCATCGGCCTTCGGGTCGTCCACGCTCGCCTCACGCTGGGCGACCAACATGATTTCACTTTCGCCATCACCGACCATTTCGAGCGCCCGTACGGATTTGTCGCGGCCCACAAAGAGCGGGGCGACCATGTTCGGGTAGACGACAATGTCTCGCAGCGGCAGGACCGGCAGGGTTTTCTGTGCGGACATGGTACTCTCCTTCATCCATCAGGCAGGCGTCATGGGGCAGCCATCACGACCCGAGCGCCGATCATGGCCTGATTCCGTTTCATCTTGCTCAGGGATGTGGCGCGCTGGACAAGTGGCTTCAAGCACTTGAAACCAATCGCTTGCAGCCTAGGCGCCGCTCAGGACGCCTGTCCCGTATCGCTTGCCTCCGCGTGTACGTGCAGCGGCTGCGCCTTACCCTCCACGACCTCGCCGCTGATCACGACCTGGTCAACACCGCGCAGATTCGGCAGTTCGAACATGGTGTCGAGCAGGAAGGCCTCCATGATGGAGCGCAGACCCCGTGCCCCGGTCTTGCGCGCAATCGCGCGGCGGGCAATCGCGTGCAGGGCGTCGTCGGTGAGTACGAGTTCCACATCCTCCATCTCGAAGAGCTTCTGGTACTGCTTGACCAGTGCATTCTTCGGCTCGGTGAGAATGGTGACGAGCGCGTCCTCATCAAGGTCGCGCAGGGTCGCGAGAACGGGCAGTCGTCCGATGAATTCCGGAATCAGCCCGTAGCGCTGGAGATCCTCGGGTTCCACATCAGTAAGGATATCGCCCGTGCGACGGTCGTCCGGCGCGGTGACGTTGGCACCGAAACCCATGGATGACTGGCTTTCGCGTTCAGAAATGATCTTCTCGAGCCCGGCAAACGCACCGCCGCAGATGAACAGGATATTGGTGGTGTCCACCTGCAGGAATTCCTGCTGGGGATGCTTTCGCCCGCCTTGCGGCGGCACCGAGGCGACCGTGCCTTCCATGAGCTTCAGGAGCGCCTGCTGCACGCCTTCACCGCTGACATCGCGGGTAATGGAGGGGTTGTCGGACTTGCGTGAAATCTTGTCGATCTCGTCGATATAGACGATGCCGCGCTGGGCGCGTTCGACATTGTAGTCGGCCGCCTGGAGCAGTTTCAGGACAATATTCTCGACATCCTCGCCGACATAACCAGCTTCGGTGAGCGTCGTGGCATCGGCCATGGTGAAGGGGACGTCAAGGATGCGCGCCAGGGTCTGGGCCAGCAACGTCTTGCCGCAGCCCGTTGGACCGATCAGCAGTATGTTGGACTTGGCGAGTTCAACGGGATCGGACTTCCCGATATGGCTCAGACGCTTGTAATGATTGTGTACGGCCACTGAAAGATTGCGCTTGGCGGTGTCCTGTCCGATGACAAAGTCGTCAAGCACGTCACAGATTTCCCGCGGCGTCGGCACGCCCTCGCGCGAGCGCACCATGGCGGTCTTGTTCTCCTCGCGGATGATGTCCATGCAGAGTTCGACACACTCATCGCATATGAACACGGTGGGTCCGGCAATGAGCTTCTTCACTTCGTGCTGGCTCTTTCCGCAGAAGGAGCAGTAAAGCGTGTTCTTGCTGTCGCCTGAGCTTGTCGGCTTGGTCATGGTCACCTCTTAGACGCCCCAATCTTAACGGGGCGTTTCGCGCTGATGCGCCGTTGCGTGGAACACATGCATATCCCGCACCAATCAGGGTGGACCATGTGATCCCGAATTATCAAGCCCCCCACGCCTTTGCCGGGGCATGAATTTCCAGCCCGTGTCAGTCTTCGCTGTCGACCGCGCGGCGTTCGAAGACCTTGTCCACGATCCCGAATTCCCTGGCGACCTCGGCGGTCATGTAGGAATCACGATCCAGCTTCTGCTCGATCATATCATAGTCCTGACCGGTGTGTTTCACGTAAATGTCATTCAGGCGACGTTTCAGCGCAATGATCTCGTCGGCATGACGCTCAATGTCCGACGCCACACCCGTGTAGGCCGCCGACGGCTGGTGCACCATGATGCGCGAATTCGGCAGGGCAATCCGCGAACCCGCCTCGCCGGCCGCGAGCAGCAGCGAGCCCATGCTGGCGGCCTGGCCGATGCAGACCGTCGTCACCGGACAGCGGATATACTGCATCGTGTCGTAGATCGCGAGCCCGGCGGAGACGACGCCGCCGGGGCTGTTGATGTACATGGAGATGTCTTTTTTCGGGTTCTGCGATTCCAGGTAGAGCAGCTGCGCCGTCACGAGCGTGGCCAGCGTGTCCTCCACCGGCCCGGCCACGAAGACGATACGGTCCTGCAGCAGGCGGGAGAAGATGTCATACTGCTTCTCGCCCCGGCCGGTGGACTCCCAGATGGTCGGCGTGAAGATCAGATTCTCGATTTCGGGAACGCGCATGGTCTTCCTGTCTTTTTCGGTCGGGCGGGCTGGCAAGGATGCACCAGCACCGAGGGGTCGTGTCGATTCTCCCCGTGATATTTGCACGCGCTCGCGCGAACTCAAGCGCCGATTACCGATCAGTCCGGCAGATCGTCCTCGGCCATCAGCGTTTCGCGGTCCACCTCGGTGTCGGTTACCTCGACACGTTCCAGCAGGAGATCAACCACCTTGTCCTCATAGATCGGCGCGCGCAGCTGCGCCATGGCGTTCGGATTCTTCTGGAAGAACTCGATCACCTGGCGCTCCTGACCAGGGAATTTCCGGGCCTCGGCAATAAGGGCCTGCTGAACCTCCTCCTCGGAGATGGTCACACCCTCGGCCTGGCCGATCTCGGCGAGCACCAGGCCGAGCCGCACCCGGCGTTCGGCGATCTTGCGGTACTCGTCCTTAAGCGTGTCATCATCCTTGCCGGCATCCTCCTGCGACACATTCCCGCTTTCGCGCTCCTGCTCGAACTGCTGCCAGATCTGTCCGAACTCCGCGTCCACCATTTTCGGCGGCAGGTCGAAGGCATGCGCCTCGTCGAGCTTGTCGAGCAGGGCCCGCTTGGCCTTCATGCGTGAAGCGCTGTCGAGTTCGTTCTGCAGCTGGTCGGTGACGAGGCCCTTCAGCTTGTCCAGATCATCGAAGCCGAGCCCTTCGGCGAAGGCATCATCGATCATGGTCTCCTTCGGCGCACGCACCTCCTTGACCGTGATCTCGAAGACCGCCGGCTTGCCCGCCAGGTGTTCGGCGCCGTAATCCTCGGGGAAGGTCACCTCGATCTCGGTCTCCTCGCCGGTCTTCACGCCGATGAGCTGCTCCTCGAAGCCCGGAATGAAGCGTCCGGCACCAATCTCGATGGAGGAATCCTCCGCCGCGCCGCCTTCGAAAGGTTCGCCGTCGATTTTGCCGACAAAGTCGACTACGACGACGTCGCCATCGCGGGCCTTCGCGGTCTTGCCGCGCGCCTCGAACTGCTTGTTCTGCTCGGCAATGCGCTCCAGCGCTTCATTCACCGCGGCGTCATCGACCTTGGTGACGGGACGTTCGATCGAGATGGTCGAAGGATCCACCGGCTCGAATTCCGGCATGGCATCGACGTGCAGTTCATAGGACAGGTCGGCCTCGCCGGCGAGGACCTTCTCCATGTCCTCTGTCTCGTCGAAATGGGGATGGGGGTCTGAGGCCGGACGGATCCTGGCGTCTTCGAGGGCCTTCTGGTTGGCCTCGCCGACAATCGTCTCGATCAGCTCGCCCATGATCGACTTGCCGAACATCCGCTTGACGTGGGAGGCCGGCACCTTGCCCGGACGAAAGCCCTTCAGGTTCATCTTCGGGCGGATTTCCTCGATGCGGGCGTCGAGCTTCTGCGACAGCTCCTCGGCGGGAACGGTGACGGAAAAGGTGCGGCTGAGGCCTTCGGATTTCGTCTCGGTGACTTGCATGGTTTCGGGGTCCTGGCAGGCTGCACCGTCCGGGTGGCGCGCCTTGGGCTTTGGATTGAACACGGGACGACGGGGCTCCGGACCAGGGAGCCCCCTCGCATCAAGCCCGCGGCTATGCCACAGGGCGCGGGGGCTGTCCACAAGCAGGCCGCCCCGCACCGGGTGGGGCATACCCGCCGTCACCGCCGCGCGCCCTTGCATTGGCGTCCACGCCCGGCTTGAAAGCCGTATTGGTCGAGGAGGAGTGGCATGTCCGGCACGAGCGAGAAGGGCCCGATCGGCGAATTGCGGGCGATCATGGCGCGCCTGCGCGATCCAGAGACGGGCTGTCCCTGGGATGTGGAACAGGATTTCGCCTCCATCGCGCCCTACACGATCGAGGAAGCCTATGAAGTGGCCGAGGCCATCCGGCACGGCGACATGGATGAGCTGAAGGAGGAGCTGGGCGACCTCCTGCTGCAGGTCGTGTTCCACAGCCAGATGGCGGCCGAGGCCGGCCACTTCACCCTCGATGACGTGGCCCGAGCCATCAGTGACAAAATGATCCGCCGCCACCCGCATGTCTTTGCCAGCGCCGGCGCGCGCGATGCGGACGCCCAGACGCTGGCCTGGGAGAGCCAGAAGGCGGCCGAGCGCGCCGAGAAGGGCCAGGCATCGAGCCATCTCGACGGCGTGGCACTGGCCCTGCCGGCCCTGTTGCGCGCGCTGAAACTGCAGAAGCGCGCCGCGCGTGCCGGCTTCGACTGGCCCGAGACTGCGCCGATCCACGACAAGCTGCAGGAAGAGGTCGGCGAGCTGAAAGCCGCAGAGGCCTCCGGCAGCGCAGACGCCATCGAGGACGAGCTCGGCGACCTGCTATTCGTGTCCGCCAATCTCGCCCGGCGCCTGTCGGTCGATCCCGAAGCCGCACTGCGCCGCGCCAATGCCAAGTTCGAACGCCGTTTCCGGCGCATGGAAGCCATCGCGACCGCCCGCGGGCTGGATTTCGCCGCGCTCACCCTCGATGAGCAGGAAGCGCTCTGGCAGCAGGCGAAATCAGAGGAGATCGTCGCCTGAGGGTTCCGGCGCGAGGATCTCCGGGTGCGCGGCGGCAAAGAGCGCCCGCGCCCGGGCATCGAGCCGGACCCTTAGCCGGAAGGCGCCGTCTTCACCCACGGCCTCGTCGAGGACATCGCCATGCCCATGCAGCCAGGCCCTGGCCTGCCCCGCAGCCGGGCCGAGGTGCAGTTCATGCACGTCCGTGCCGCCGAGGAGCCGGGTCTCGATCATGGCGAGCAGCATATCGACCCCCTCACCTGTCACCGCAGAGACAAGCACTGCCGGGGGATCGGCCCGCGCCGCCGACAGGGCGAAGGCCTCACGGGTCTCGCCGTCGAGACAGTCGGCCTTGTTCCAGGCCTCGATCATCGGCGGCAGGGGCGCTTCCGCCTCCGACTCGAGGCCCGACAGGATCTTCATCACATCGGCCTTCTGGGCGTCATCCTCTGTCGAGGACCGGTCGCGCACATGCACCAGCAGGTCGGCGTCCAGCACCTCCTCGAGCGTGGCCTGGAAGGATTCCACGAGGTGGACCGGCAGGTCGGTGATGAAACCCACCGTGTCCACCAGCGCCGCTTCGCGGCCATGGGGCAGCTGCAGGGCGCGGATCGTAGGATCCAGCGTGGCAAAGGGCATGTCACGAGCAAAAACGCTCGCCCCGGTGAGGCGATTGAACAGGGTCGACTTGCCGGCATTGGTGTAGCCCACCATGGCCACCACCGGCACGCCGCGCCTCTGGCGACCGGACCGTTGCAGACGGCGCGTGCGCTTGACCTCCTCGAGCTGGGCCTTAAGCCGCCGGATGGCGTCGTCGAGCATGCGCCGGTCGGCCTCGAGCTGGGTCTCGCCGGGCCCCGATAGGAAGCCCGATCCGCCGCGCTGGCGTTCCAGGTGGGTCCAGGTGCGCACCAGCCGGGAGCGCTCATAGAGCAGCCTTGCCAGTTCGACCTGCAAGCGGCCTTCCTTGGTTCGGGCGCGCAGGCCGAAGATTTCCAGGATCAGCCCGGTCCGGTCGATCACCTTCACCTTGAGGTCGCGTTCGAGATTGCGTTGCTGCACCGGTGTCAGCGCGCCGTCGATGATGCAGAGCGAACAGTCGCCCGCGGCCAGTTGTTCTCTCAGGCGCTCGCGCAGCCCGCCGGTCAGCAGGTGAGAGGCCGACGGGCTGCGGATGCGCATGCCCTCGGTGAAAACCGGCACGCAGCCCAGCGCCTCGACCAGGCCTGAAGTCTCCGCAAGGCGCACCTCGCCGGGCGTGTCGAAATTGTCGAAATGCGGAATGACCGTTCCGGCCCGCTCCAGCCTGTCCTCGGGGGCGATGCGTGTTTCCAAATCAGCCCTCGGTCTCGTCGGCCTCGAAGAGCTGGACGTGATCGTTTGGCATGATGGTGGAGATGGCATGCTTGTAGACCAGTTGCGGCGGCCGGTTGTCGCCGCGCAGCAGCACGCAGAAATTGTCGAACCAGGTCACCGTGCCCTGAAGCTTGACTCCATTGACGAGGAAGACAGTCAGTGACGTCTTGTTCTTGCGGACCGCGTTCAGGAAGGTGTCCTGGAGATTCTGTTTCTTGTCGGACGACATGCGTCGCTCCTTTTTATTTTCTTTCGACTGCTGCGGTTAATCCGATTGCAGTGCCAGCGCAAGGCGTCTGGCGGTCTCAGTCGCGCCAGAAACCCGGCCGCAGGAGCGGCAGGAGGGCCAGCACCTCGATGCGTCCCAGGATCATCGCGATGGCCGCGGCAAACGCCTCGCCATCTCTCATGGCCACCGGCAGCAAGTGTCCGGCATTAGACACCGCGCCCACGCCCATGAGCAGGGCCTGTGTGAAATCCCGGCCCGACAGGGACAGGACAAGCGCGGTCGCCAGCGCCGCCAGGAGGTAGGCGATCAGATAGACCCATACACCGACAATCACATTGTCGTCCTTCAGCCGGCCACGGAAGATGAAGGGCGCAACGGCATTCTGGTAGCCCAGCCTTGAGAATTCGAGGCGCGAGCGCTCCGCCAGGATCAGCACGCGGGCGATCTTGATGCCACCGGCGGTGGACAGCGCCGCGCCACCGACAAGCGACAGGATAATGACCAGCAGGTAGGATGTGTCACCGAGGCCCGTACTGAGCGGTTCGGTCATGATGCCGGAGGTCGCCGCGTGAGAGGCCGCCCAGACAAGTGTCGCGCCGCCGGGCGCAAGGCCGGCGAGCCAGGCCACCGCAAAGGCAATCACCGGCACCAGAACGATAAGCGCCAGGGCCTCGGTGTCACGCCATAGCCGCGCCGGCCAGGCCCGGATGCCGATCAGCGTCATCACGCTGACAGAACTCGCCAGGAGCGTCAGCGCCACAATGAGATTGGCTGGTCCGGTCGGGGGCGCGCGCAGGTCCCCCACCGGATCGACAAGGCCGGTGGTCACCGCCGACAGCGACAGCGTCATCGCCCGGACCGGTGCAAGACCGGCCAGCGCCAGCAGGAACAGCGCGGCGATGAAGAGCAGGCCGAGGACGAGCGCCGAGACGCCGAGCGCGCGGCGCATCGCCGCCAGCATGCTCTGCTCGCTGCCGGCAAACAGCCGGGTGCGGTGCATGCCGGTGCCGCCGAAATTCAGCGCCGGAAGGATGGTCAGGGCGGAGGCGAGCATGGCCACCGCGCCCTGGAAGTGCAGCACACCCCGCCAGGCCAGCAGAGAGGCCGATGGGGTTTCACCGGAAATGAAGGAACCCGCAAATCGCGATGTCCCCGTCGTGGTCAAGCAGGAGACCGCCTCGAAATAGGCGTCCAGCAGGCCCGTCTCGGGGATGCCGATCAGGAAGCCCGGCAGGGCTACAATCGGCGCGAGGAACCACCAGGCGATGAGGATGACCAACACGTCGCGATTGCTGGTGCGCTGGTCGGCCGCGGGCACCATGACGAGGATCAGGATGAGGAAGACAAGGCTCAGGAAGACGCCGGTCCCGAAGCCGAGCGCCTCGGCCATCTCGCCGGAAAACACCGCCACCATGAGCGGGATCGCTGCCCCGAGGCCGATGAAGCCAAGCGACAGCGCCAGGTACCTGAAGACCGCACGGGCGTTCATGGCTGCAAGCCTAGCCGAAAAAGTCCGGGCTGACGCGGAAGATTTTCTCCACGTCACGCGTGGCCGATTCCTCGAAGAACACCACGACATGGTCACCGGAGCGCACACGCGTGTCCTCATCGGGGAAGATCACATCACCATCCCTGAGGAGCGCGCCCACGGCGACGCCTTCGGGCAATTGCCCCGCACGGACATGCTTGTCCTTCAGCGGCGAGGCATCCAGCACCACACCTTCAGCCACCTCGCCCCGGCCATCCTCGAGGGACTGTAGCGAGACAAATCGCCCGCGGCGCAGGCGCAGCAGGATCTGGGAGACTGTCAGCGTGCGCGGATCGAGGGTGACGTCGACCTTCAGGTCGCGCGCAATGTCCGACAGGGTAGGATTGTTGACGAGCGCGAGTGTGCGCCGGGTGCCCATGTTCTTGGCCAGGCTGGAGACCAGGAGATTCACATTGTCATCATTGGTGACCGAAATGGTGAAATGGGCACGCGCAGTGCCGGCTTCGGCGAGGATATCGGGATTGAGGCCGTCGCCCTTGATGACGATGGCGCGTTTCAGCGCGGCAGCGGCATGTTCGGCCTGGGCGTCACGCGGTTCGATCAGCCGGAGCTTGACCGAGGGCTGTTTTTCCAGGCGTTCGGCAATATGGAGGCCGACATTGCCCGCCCCGACAATCACCACGTGGCGCGTCTGTTCCACCTCATCGGCGAAGGCGTCGATCAGGCGGCTCGCCTGTTCCTTGCGCACCACCACATAGGCGCGGTCGCCAGGTTGCAGCCGGTCGCTGGCCGCGGGCGCGAACAGGCGTTCCCCGCGACCGACCCCGACAACACTGAGATCGAGACTGGAAAACAGTTCCGGAAGGTCGGCAATTGCACTGTCGATCAGCGGGCTCGTGTCGCCGATGTCGAGGCCGAGCAGCCGGAGCTTTCCCTGGGCGAAGCTCGCGCTCAGGATCGCGCCCGGCGTCTCGAACCGCTGCAGGATGGAGTTTCCGATCTCCTGTTCCGGCGAGATCACCACGTCCACTGGGAAACTCGCCTTGGCGAAGACCCGCGTGCCCTGGGCGCTGAGATAGGCCGGAGAGCGGATGCGCGCGACCTTGGTCGGCACCTCGAAAATGTTCTGGGCGATCTGACAGATCACCATGTTGATCTCGTCGGAATGGGTGACGGCGATGACCATTTCGCTGTCGCCGGTGCGCGCACTTTCCAGCACGTCGGGATGGGCGGCATGGCCGACCACGCCGCGCACGTCGAGTTCCGCCGATACCCGCTCCACGAGTTTCTCGTTCTCGTCAACGATCACCACGTCATGGCGTTCGCGCGACAGTCTCCTGGCGATGCCCTGGCCGACCCGGCCCGCACCGCAGATGACAACTCTCATGGACGCCCGCCTTCACTGCTCATCGCATGATAGAGGATTGTACACCAAGAGCCTTTAGTTTTCTGTGAAGGGCGGAACGTTCCATGCCGATGAATTCCGCGGTCTTGGAAATATTGCCGCCGAACCGGGTGATCTGCAGCGCCAGATATTCACGCTCGAACCGCTCGCGGGCATCGCGCAGGGTCATGCCCACAAGGCTGGCCGAGGCGGTCTGCCACGACCCGCCATTCTCGTTCTCGCGCGGCAGTTCGTCACAAGTGATCGGGCCACTCGCACTGGCTGGCGACAGGATCAGCACGCGCTCGACCATGTTGCGCAGCTGGCGGACATTGCCCGGCCATTCCATGGACTGCAGGAGCGCGATGGCATCGCTGGCGAAGCGCCTGTGGGCCAGCCCCGAGGACTGGGCGATACGGCCGATAAAGTATTCGATGAGTTCGGGAATGTCATCGCGGCGCTCCGACAGTGGCGGGATGCTCAGCGGCACCACGTTCAGCCGGTAGAACAGGTCCTCGCGGAAGCGCCCGGCCTCGATCTCGGCGGACATGTCCTTGGTCGTGGAGGAGATCACGCGCACGTCCACCCTGACATCGGAGCGCCCGCGCACGCGCTGGAAGCGCTGGTCGGTCAGCGTGCGCAGGATTTTCGACTGGGTGCCCGGCGGCATGTCGCCGACCTCGTCGAGCAGCAGCGTGCCGGAATGGGCGCGCTCGAACAGGCCGACCGAGATCACCCGGCCCTCGGCATCCTCCTCGCCGAACAGCACCTGCTCCATGCGCTCCGGCGCGATCGTGGCCGCGTTGACCACCACGAACTGGCCTTCCGCCCGCGTGGATTTCTGGTGGATGAGGCGGGTGGCAAGTTCCTTGCCGACACCGGCCGGACCCTGAATCATCACGCGGGAGTTCGTCGGCGCGATCTTGTCGATGGATGAGCGCACGAGGGCGGCGGCAGAGGAGTTGCCGATCCAGGTCTCGCCGAGCCCTGTCTGGCTGCGCAGCTGGGAGTTCTCATGCTTCAGCTGGGCCGCCTCGATGGCACGCTCCACCAGAACCAGCAACCGGTCGGACTTGAAGGGCTTTTCCAGGAAATCATAGGCGCCGCGGCGGATGGCGGCCACGGCGGTCTCGATATTGCCATGCCCGCTGATGACGATGACCGGCAGGATCGGATCGAAGGACTTGATGTAATTGAGCAATTCCAGCCCGTCCATGTCGCTGCCCTCGAGCCAGACATCGAGCAGGACAAGGCTCGGCGTGCGGGTGCGCACCTCGGTCAGCGCCTGCTGGGCCGTGGCCGCGGTGCGGACCTCATAGCCATCATCCTCGAGAATGCCGGAAATGCCGTCGCGGATGTCGGGTTCGTCGTCGACAATCAGAATGTCCTTGGCCACGCTACACTCTCCTCATTTCACTGTTTCGCCGGCCTGGCGGTCCAGCGCCGTCGTTTCGCCGTCCCAGGGCAGTTCCACATGCACCCGCGCGCCCCGCCTGCCGTCATGGCGGTTGGTCAGGGCAAGCTCCCCGCCATGGTCCGTCACGATCCGCGACACGATGGCCAGGCCAAGCCCGGTGCCGCCCTCGCGGTGGGTCACATAGGGCTCAAGCAGGCGGCGGCGGTCCTCGCCCGGAAAGCCCGGACCATTGTCCTCAATCGCGAGCGACACCCCGCCATCGGACGCCGCCACCACGATGTCGATCTGCCC
The DNA here is from genome assembly GCA_964644395.1 of uncultured Hyphomonadaceae bacterium. Taxonomy (GTDB): domain Bacteria; phylum Pseudomonadota; class Alphaproteobacteria; order Caulobacterales; family Hyphomonadaceae; genus JBGSUF01. The sequence goes on from CAZXWB010000014.1 coordinate 13,445, forward strand.
GTCGAACTCATCGCTTTCCGGGCGCCGCGACAGCGCCTCGGCGGCATTCTTCAGCAGGTTCGACAGGGCCTGGCCGAGCAGGCGTTCATCGCCCTCCACCTCGATCCGCCCCTGCGGCATCTGCAGGTCGATCCTCGCCTCCGGCGTCACCATGCGCTGGGCGTAGACGAGGCGCGCAATCAGCGGCACGAGGTCGAAGCGCTCGATGGTGGGCTTCGGCATGCGCGCAAAGTTCGAGAACTCCTCCACCATGCGACCGATGTCGCCGGCCTGGCGCAGTATGGTGTCGATGCAGCGATCAAAGGTCGGATCGTCGGCCGGCACGACGTCGCTGTAACGCTTGCGCAGGCGCTCGGTGGAGAGCTGGATCGGTGTCAGCGGGTTGCGGATCTCGTGGGCGATCCGCCGCGCCACGTCGCGCCAGGCCAGCTGGCGCTGGGCCGAGACCAGTCGCGTCGTGTCATCGAAGGTCAGGACGCAGCCGCCGCGCTGGTCAGGCGAGGTCTTGACCCGGAAACTGCGCAACACGCCACCGCGCATCACCTCCAGGGAGATGTCTTCGGAGGTCTGCCGGGCCACCGTCGCGCGGGCACTTTCGGCGAATTCGGGGATGATGTCGGCAAGATGGCTCTGGCGCAGCGGCGTCTCGGCGCCGAGCAGGATCTCGGCGGCCGGATTGGCGTCGGTGATCGACAGGTTTGCATCGGTGCGGATCACCCCGGCGCTGACATCTTCGAGGAGCGCTTCGAGGAAGGCCCTCCTGTCCTCGGCGTCCTGGCGCGCCATGACCAGTTCACCGCGCTGGGTCTGCAGCTGTTCCACCATGGCGTTGAAGGTCCGCGAAAGCGTGGTGATCTCGTCATCGCCCTTCGGGACCGGCACGCGCGTGTCGAGACTGCCATCGCGGACATCGAGTGCGGCCACGGCCAGCCGGCCGATCGGCTGGCTCACCCGGGCTGCTGCCTCGAGGCCGAGGCGTACTGACAACAGGAACACCAGCGCGGCTATCTGGGAGTATCCCAGCGCGAAGATCAGCCCCACCCGACCGGAACGTTCACGCGTCTCCCGGAAGTCGACAATCGCCGCCTCGGCCCGGCGCAGCCGGTCGAGTGTCGCCGGGGCGAAACTGTCCACGGTGATGTAGACATAGGCGTCATCATAATCCTGCAGACGGTAGAGCGCCCGGACCTCGCCGGCATCGCTGCCCTGCTCGATCAGCCGGGTGGCGATGGTGCCCGCATCAGCCAGTTCGAAATCCTCCGCCGAGAGGCCCGGCAGGCGACCGTTCGACGGCGCAGAAGCAGACAGCACGCTGCCAGCTGAATCGATAACGAAGATGCGGTCGAAATTGCGCACGATGGCCTGCTGCTGCAGGTAGATGCGGTAGCGCTCCGGATCGGACTCCAGCGCCTCGCCCACATTGTTGAGATCGAGCGCAAGCAGGCGGACATCGTTTTCCAGCGCGTTCACAAGGCTGTCGACATTGTCGCGGGCGATCTCGGCGGTTTCCTCAACGGTGGTGGAGACCCGTTCGCTGAACCAGTAGTCGAGCCCGCGCGCCACCGACAGGCCGAGGAACAGCGCCACGATCGCCGCCGGAATGGCGGCGGCAAGACTCGACATGGTCACGAAACGCCGCGCAAGGCGACCACCACCGGCCCCGCGCGCATTGCGGTAGAGACTGCGGTATCGTGCCACGACAAAGAACAGCAGGACGAGGATGAACACGCCATTCGCCCCAAGCAGCCAGAGCGTGTAGGGGCTGGAGCGGTCCAGCGGGCCGATGCCGGAGACAGCCGAATAGGTCGCAAACAGTGCCAGCACCGTTGCCACCAGGAAAATCAGCAGGAAGAAGGCAGACGCCCTCATGGCTGGCTCAAACTACGCATTCGACACCGCACACCCGGTTCCTGTGTCGCTCACCCGCCCGCTGCGTGGAGTTTGTGCAACACTTGATGCAGGGAGGCAACATGGAAATCGCAGCCTTGCGGAAGCTTCACGGGACCGGCTGGCGGGCTCACTCCATGCCGAGGGCCTGAATCCGGGCCCGCAGCGTGTTGCGGTTCATTCCGAGCATGGCCGCCGCGCGCAGCTTGTTGCCCCGTGTCAGGCGCAGGGCAAGCGCGATGAGCGGGCGTTCCACGGCCTGCACCGCGCGCTGGTGGGCCTGGCTGTCGGCGTCCTCGGCGAGGGCGGCAAGTTCACCATGGAAGTGTTTCTCCACAACGGCAGCCAGGGCATAATCGAAACCGGATTCGTCGTCGCGTTCACCCGCACGCATCACCTGCAGGTGTTCAGCCACGTCCGCCGAGCCGATCACCTCATGTGGGCAGAGCGCCGAAAGCCGCAGCACGCAGCTCTTCAGTTCGCGCACATTGCCCGGCCAGTCATAGGACTGCAGCACGCTGAGCGCGCCCTCGTCCAGCGACGTGCGCACGCCGTCCTCGCCCGCACCGGCTTCGGCGAGGATGGTGTTGACAAGATCGGGAATGTCGTCGCGGCGCGAGCGCAGGGGCGGGATCTCGATGGGGATAACGTTCAGCCGGTGCAGGATTTCAGGCGGGAAGCGCTTCTTGCCATCGGACTGGCCGAGGTCGGGCGTGGCCGTCGCCACCAGCCGCGGCGCCACACGACCGTCATCCACGGCCTCCAGCCCGTCAAGCAGGCGTTCCAGCCGGAGCAGGCCCTCCCGGCGCAGGCGCTGCACCTCGGGCGCCACCAGCGTGCCGCCCTCCGCACCGGCGATGATGTCAGGCACGCTCGTCGTTTCCGGACCCGAGCCGTGCAGCCATTCCAGCAGATTGACCAGGGCCCCGTCACGCCGCCGGCCCAGCGTGTGCAACGCCGCCGCCGCCCGGGCCTTGCCGGTACCCATCTCACCAAGTACCAGGACCGGCAGGTCCAGATTCATCGCACGGGATACGCGGCGATAGACCTCCTGCATTTCCTCACTGCGCCCGGCCAGTGGCAGTTCCGCCTCGAAGCCCGCCTTTGAACGCTTGCGCGCCGCGCCGCTGCGCCGCGGCATCTTCTCCAGGGCGCGTGCGACCTTGGCCGAGAGTTCGTCAATGCGAAACGGCTTGGGCAGATAGTCCGTCGCCCCGAGATCCATGGCCGAAGCCGCGGTCAGTATGGTGTTCTGCGCACTGATCACGATGACGGGCGTGTCCGGCCGGATGCGGCGGAGCTCCCGCATGCTGTCGAAGATGGACTGCTCGCCGAGATAAACGTCGGTGACCACCACATCGCCGTCGCCCTGGTGCAGCCATTTCATCAGCGCATCAACGCTTTCGGTGGCCTTTACCTTGTAACCCTCTCGCACCAGCGTCTGGTTGATCACCAGGCGAATGCCGGGATCATCCTCGGCAATCAGAACAGTGGCTTCATGCGTCGCCATGGGCGTCGGCCTTTCCTGGGTTCAGCGGAAGGTGGACAGTGAAACGCGTCGTGCCGGGCCAGGACGACACATCGAGCGCCCCGCCATGGCCGTTGACCACGTCACGCACCACCGACAGGCCGATGCCGGTCCCGGCCGGCTTGGTGGTGAAAAAGGGATCGAAGACCGATTGGAGCTTCTCCGGCGGTATGCCGCGGCCATTGTCGATCACGGATATGGCAAAGCCGCCGCGCTCGCGGCGGCCCGGCAGGCGCGCGCCCATGGCGAAATGGGTCTCGATCTCGACGCGCGGATGGCTCGACGCACGGCACGCATCGACGGCATTGCGGACAAGGTTCTGCAGGGCCTGGTGGATGTGGTCGGGATCGACATGCAGGTCCGGCAGGGAGGGGTCGTACTGGCGCACGAAGTCGACCGCATCGCCGGCCCGCAGCCTTTCCGCCTCGATGATCCGGTCAACGATCTCATGGATGTTGGTGCCGCGCCGCTTCGGCGCCCGCAGGGTTTCGAGGTCGGTGAGGCGGCCGATCACCCGTTCCAGACGCTCCGCCTCCGACACGACGAGCGCAAGCAGCTCCTGCGAGACCTCCTGGCCCTCGCTGCCGGCGAGCAATTGCGCGGCACCGGAAATCGCCGAAAGCGGCGTCTTCACCTCATGGCCGAAAATCTTGGCGAAATCGCCGAGGCTGCCGGCGGCTTCCGACACCCGTGCCACGGGCGAGCGCCAGAAGGCCGCGCAGACCGTCCCGTCGCCCGGCCAGCCGATGCGGATGTCGAGCGCAGCGGTCTCGCTTTCGGGGCCCTTCAGCACGACCCGGCTGGCCATGGTGTCGCGCTGGTTGCGCCTGGCCCGTGCGGCGAGGTCGAAGATCACCGCATCGGGATAGACGAGGTCGCTCAGCGGCTGGCCCTGGAAAGCGTCAAGCGAACGCCCGAGCAGGTCGGCTGCCGCACCGTTTGCTTCGAGAATCGTGTTGCCGG
>CAZXWB010000014.1:17922-22213 GCA_964644395.1 uncultured Hyphomonadaceae bacterium
ACATGCTTGCGCACGATGCGCAGGCCGAGCGCGCCCCCATAGAGCGACAGGCTGTCCTCAACCTGCTCGCACAGGCTCTCGATCCGTTCGGCGAAGGCCGGGCGCTGGAAGGCCTGGCCGCACAGGGCGGCGTCGATCTCCGCCACGAGCCAGGGCCGGCCCATGGCCGCCCGGCCGATCATCACACCATGGGCGCCGGAGGCCGCAAGCGCGGTCTTCGCATCCTTCGCGCTGCGGATATCGCCATTGGCGATGACCGGAAGTGCCGTGGCCGCCACCGTGTCGGCGATCGCGCCCCAGTCGGCCTCGCCCTTGTAGAACTGGCAGCGCGTGCGGCCATGCACGGTGACCATATCCAGACCCGCCCGTTCGGCATGGTGGGCGAGGTCCGGCGCGTTCAGCCGGTCATCGTCCCAGCCAAGGCGCATCTTCAGAGTGACGGGCGTGTCGCCGGCGCCCTCCTTGGTGGCCTCGATCATCGCCTTTGCGAGGTCGGGCGTTCGCATCAGCGCCGATCCCGAGGCCCCTCCCGTCACCTGGCGCGACGGACAGCCCATATTGATGTCGACCACGTCCACTCCCTCACCCGCCAGCATGCGGGCACTCTCGCGCATGTCTTCCGGCCGCCGCCCGGCAATCTGCACAATCCAGAGGCCCTCGCCGGCATGGCGCTCGGCCCGGCGCAGGACGTCCCGACGACCCGACAACAGCATTTCCCCGGCAACCATTTCCGACACGACCGCTGGTGCACCGAATTTAAGCGCCTGACGGCGGAAGGCTGCATCGGTTGCCCCGGACATGGGCGCAAGCCAGGTTCTGGGTGGTTGAAATTTGGTCACTATCGTCACACTCAGCACAAAATAAGGACAGGATATGCAGTTTGCAGATGACTCGGGGCGGCGAAAAGGGCCTCTGGCGCAATCGACCGGCTCTGGCTAACACAAAGACCATGAGTTTGCAGGCCATCATAGTTGCTGCCGGACAGGGCTCGCGCGCCGGCGGGCGGGAACCGAAACAGTGGCAGATGCTGGGCGGAAAGCCGCTGCTCGCCTGGTCGGTGGAGGCGTTCACGCGCTATCCGGGCTTCGAGGCGGTGGCGCTGGTCGTCGCCGCCGACCGCGTCGGGCCGGCACGCGAGGTCTTTCGCGGCAAGGGCGTGACGGTTGTCGCTGGCGGGGCAAGCCGGGCCGATTCGGTGCGCGCGGGCCTCAGGGCGCTGGAGGCCGAGGGTCGCAGCCAGCCCCAGACCTTCGTCCATGACGCCGCCCGGCCCGGACTGGAGCGTGACCTGATCACGGCGATCCGCGATGCCCTGTTGACCCATGACGGCGCCGCACCGGCCCTGCCCGTGGTCGATGCGCTGAAGCGCGGACATGATGACGGGCTCAGGAATGTCGACCGCACGGGTCTGCACCGCATCCAGACCCCCCAGGCCTTCCGGACACCGCTCCTGGCAGAGGCCCTGGCCGCTGGCGGCGAGCATGTTGATGATTTCGAGGCCGCCGAGGCGCTCGGCGCGCGGCTGAAGCTGGTGCGCGGCCATGAGCGCTTGATGAAGGTGACCTATTCCGGCGACATTCCCACCGTGGAGAGACTCATGGGCCTGGCACAAACCGAATTCCGCACCGGGCAGGGCTTCGATGTCCATGCCTTCGAAGCCGGAGACCACGTCACGCTGTGCGGCGTCGAGATTGCCCACAACGCAGGACTGAAGGGCCATTCCGACGCCGATGTGGGCTGGCACGCCCTGACCGATGCGATCCTCGGCGCCGCCTGCCTAGGCGACATCGGCGACCATTTCCCGCCTTCCGATCCCCGTTGGGCCGACGCGCCATCGGAGTCGTTCCTCGCCCATGCTGTCACGCTCGCCCGGGAGGCCGGCTGGCGCGTCACCCATGGCGACATCACCCTCATCTGCGAAGCGCCGAAGGTGAAACCCCACCGCGACGCCATGCGCGCGAGCACCGCCCGGGTTCTCGGCCTGGCGGCGGACGCGATCAGCATCAAGGCGACCACCACGGAGGGGCTCGGCTTCACCGGTCGCCGCGAGGGCATCTCCGCCATGGCTGCGGCCACCCTCTGCCGGGACGCGCGGCCATGACCCTCTTTCCTCGCGACCTCATGGATGCCGCCACGCTCGTGCTCGACCGCTGTGCCGGGCGGGGCCTCAAGGTCGCGACGGCGGAAAGCTGCACCGGCGGGCTGGTCGCCGCCCTCCTCACCGAGATTGCCGGTTCCTCGGCGGTCATCGAGCGCGGCTTCGTGACCTATTCCAACAAGGCGAAAACCGAACTGCTCGGCGTGCCGGGCGACCTCTTGGCCGACCATGGCGCCGTCAGCGAACCCGTGGCCAGGGCCATGGCCGAAGGTGCGCTGCAGAAATCCCGCGCCAATCTCACCGTATCGATCACCGGCGTGGCCGGCCCCGGCGGCGGGACGCCCATGAAGCCCGTGGGCACGGTGCATTTCGCCTGCGCGCGGGAGAACCATGGCCTGATCCACCGGCGCGAGGATTTCGGCGAGATCGGCCGCGCCGAGGTGCGGCTGGCGTCGGTGCGCACCGCGCTCGAAATGCTGGACCAGATGGTCACAGACCACCCTTGAGACATGGAGACACCGACATGACACCGGAAGACAGACTCGCCAGCCTTGGCATCACCCTGCCCGAACCCATGGCGGCGGTGGCCAATTATGTGCCCACCGTCCTGCATGGCGGCATGCTGTATGTCTCCGGGCAGGTGTCCATCGGCGCCGATGGCCCGTTGAAGGGCACGCTCGGCGTCAACCTCTCACTGGAACAGGGGCAAGCGGCGGCAAGGCTCTGCGGCATCAATATCATCGCACAGGCCAGGGGCGCGCTCGGCGATCTCTCGCGGCTGGAACGCATCGTGAAACTCGGCGGTTTCGTCGCCGCCGAAGCGGGTTTCACCGAGATCCCGCAGGTGGTGAATGGGTGCTCGGACCTCATGGTCGAGGTTTTCGGCGAGGCCGGTCGCCATGCCCGTTCCGCGGTGAGTTGTCCGGTCCTGCCCCTGGGCTTCGCTGTGGAGGTGGATGCGGTGATTGCGGTGAGAGAATGATAACGCCGCCAAACCCTTGCCCTGCAGGCCCGTCGAACAACCTCAACATCCATGGATGACACGGCCTTCAAGCTGACACTCGCCCACGGCGCCGGGGAGATCGACCGCGCCGCCTGGAACAGCGTCGCCAATCCCGAAGGTGAGCCCTTCGATCCCTTCCTCAGCTGGGAGTTCTTCGACGCTGTGGAGCGCTCCGGCGCGGCCACGGCCCAGGAGGGCTGGTCGCCCCACCATTTGCTGGTCGAAGGCCCCGGCGGCGTGCTGAAGGGCCTGATGCCGCTCTACCTGAAGACCCATTCCTATGGCGAATTCGTCTTCGACCATGGCTGGGCCGATGCCTTCCACCGGGCCGGCGGGCACTATTATCCGAAACTGCTGAACGCGGTGCCCTTCACGCCGGTGACCGGTCGGCGGCGGCTCGTCGCGCCAGGACCTGAAGTCGCCCAGGTGCGCGAGATCCTGCTGCGCGGGGCAGTGTCGGTGGCCGAGCAGAACGGAATCTCCTCGCTGCACATGAACTTCATCACCGCAGACGAGGCCGCAGCGCTCGGCGAATCGGGACTTCTCCACCGCACCGACCAGCAGTTCCACTGGATGAATAACGGCTACGGCTCCTTCGATGAATTCCTCGCCGCGCTGTCATCGGCCAAGCGCAAGAACCTCCGCAAGGAACGCGCGAAGGCCCAGGACGGGCTGGACTTCGAATGGGTCACGGGCAGCGACATCACCGAAACCCACTGGGACGCCATGTACGCCTTCTACATGGACACCGGCGCGCGCAAATGGGGCACGCCCTATCTCAACCGCGAGACGTTTTCGCGGCTCGGCGAAAGCCTTGCCGACCACATCCTGCTCGTCTTCGCGCGGGAAGGGGGTGAACCCATTGCCGGTGCGCTGAACTTCTTCTCCGATGAGACGATCTGGGGCCGCTACTGGGGCTGCGCGGAGGAGCGCCCCATGCTGCACTTCGAAACCTGCTATTATCAGGCCATCGACTTTGCCATTGCCCAAGGGCTGAAGACCGTCGAGGCCGGCGCCCAGGGCGGCCACAAGCTCGCGCGCGGCTATGTGCCCGTCACCACCCATTCCGCCCACTGGATCGGCCATCCGGGCCTGCGCCAGGCGATTGCCGACTATCTCGAACACGAACGCCAGATGGTCACCGAAGACCAGGACTATCTTCGTGAGCGCACACCCTTTAGAAAGGGCGG
>CAZXWB010000015.1:0-22116 GCA_964644395.1 uncultured Hyphomonadaceae bacterium
TGTGCGCCGCCAACATGCCCGGCAGGTGCGCCGCTCCGCCGGCACCGGCAATGATTACCTTCAGGCCGCGATCATGGGCGGTGCGGGCGTATTTGGCCAGGCGGTCGGGTGTGCGATGGGCGGAGACGATGCGGGTCTCGAATGCCACGCCAAGGCCTTCGAGCGTGTTGGCAGCGGTCTGCAGGGTCGGCCAGTCGGACTGGCTGCCCATGATGATGCCGATACGCGGATCCTGCGAGGCCATATGTTACGCTCTCCCCTTTCGCGCGAAAGGGGCCAGATAAGGCGATCCGGCGGGTCAGGGCAAGCGCAAGTGCGGATCAGCGCGCGAACGTAAACCGGTTTCGGAACTGGTCGGTCTCGGCCTCGCTCTCGCCCACAGTGCGCAAGATGACGACACGGTCAGGACTCAGCGTATAAGTGTCGCGCTGGACCGCGTCTGTCTCGCCGGAATCTCCGCGCTGCAGGGTGGAGAAACGCACAGTCTCAGCATCGGGCCGGGAAAGGTCGCGAATTGGCGCGCCCATGAAGGTCTGAGCCTCGAGGTCGAATTTGACGGGTGTTGTCGCGTTCGCCTGGGGTTCGTCGGGATAGCGATTTTCAAAGACCAGCGTGTCCGCACCGGTAAGCGCGAAGCTGGCTTCGGCCCGCAGCGTGACAGGCGCGTTAGTCTGGTAATCGCGATACTCCAGGGTGCCAGTCCAGTCGTCGCCCTCGATCGCGGCAAGGTCGGCTGTCGACAATGGCGCCGTGGCGCAGGCGGATGTAAGGGCAAGGGCGGCAAGGGCTAGAAGAGGTTTCAAGTGGCATCTCCGGATCAGCTGGGCGACGGGCTCGAAAGGTGACGCTGGGTCATTGCGACGACGACGGGTCTGGCAAGCCAGCGCTCCAAATGCGAGGAGATAAGACAACAAAAACGCGAACAAGGGAATGCAAGCGTGACCACTTTCGACCGTGATGATCTTCTGTTCCAGCTTTTCGAAGTGGCCGAGCTCGATCGGCTGCTCGATGAGGGGCGCTTCGACCTTGACCGCACCGGCGTTGAAGCCATTCTCGACACCGCCGCCCAGATCGCCGCGGATTACTTCGTGGAAGGCGGCAAGGTGCTCGACGAGAACGAGCCGGAATATGTCGGCGGCAAGGTGGTTATCCACGACATCGTCAAGCAGGCAGTCGACGCCCAGAGGGAGGCGGGCTTCTTCGCCGCCGCCTTCGATGAGCAGCATGGCGGCATGGGACTGCCCGAGACCGTGCACCAGGCGGCGAGCTTCATCTTCTCCACTGCCAATGTCTCCTTTGGCGGCTACGGGATGCTCACCATTGGTGCGGCGCGTCTGATCGAAGCCTTTGGTTCCGACGACCAGAAGGCGCGCTGGCTTGCGACCATGGTGGAGGGGCGCTTCTTCGGCACCATGGCGCTGTCGGAGCCCCATGCAGGATCGAACCTCGCCGACATCACGACGCGGGCGGAACCGCTGGAGGATGGCCGCTACCGCATCACCGGCCGCAAGATGTGGATCTCCGGCGGCGACCACGAACTCTCGGACAATATCGTCAACATGGTGCTCGCCAAGATCCCCGGCGGCCCGCCGGGCGTGAAGGGCATCTCGCTTTTCATCGTGCCGAAATACAGGCTCGACGCCGATGGCAATCCCGCCGAGCGCAACGACGTGACGCTGGCGGGCCTGAACCACAAGATGGGTTTTCGCGGCATCACCAACACGCTGTTGAATTTCGGCGACAATGGCGACTGCATCGGCGAACTCGTGGGCGAGCCGCACCAGGGCCTGAAATACATGTTCCAGATGATGAACGAGGCGCGCATCGGCGTCGGCATGGGCGCGGTGGCGCTGGGGCAGGCGGGCTACCAGGCTTCGCTTGCCTATGCCATGGACCGGCCCCAGGGGCGTCACCCCGGCGAGAAGGATCCCGCCAGCCCGCAGGTCATGCTGGTGGAACATGCCGATGTGCGCCGGCTGCTGCTCGCCCAGAAGGCCGCCGTCGAGCCGGCGCTGGCGCTCGGGCTCCACTGCGCCCGGCTGGTCGATGAGATCGAGACCGCAGGCGATCCCACCGCGCGCGACGAGAACCAGCTTGTCCTCGACATGCTGACACCGATTGCGAAGTCCTGGCCGTCTGAATTCTGCCTGGAAGCCAACAAGCATGCGATCCAGGTGCTCGGTGGGGCGGGCTATACGCGCGACTATCCGGTGGAGCGCTACTATCGCGACAACCGCCTGAACCCGATCCATGAGGGGACTCATGGCATCCAGGGCATGGACCTGCTCGGCCGCAAGGTCGTCATGAACAATGGCGCGGGCTTCAAGGCCCTGGTGCGCCGCATGCGCAGCGACCTTGGGCGGGCCGAGGGCATGGACGCCTGCCAGAATCTCGCCGCGCGCGTCGGCCACGCGATGGATGATCTTGAGCGGGTGACGGCTGCGCTGGTCGGTGAAATGATGACGGATTCCAGGCGCGGCCTCGCCAATGCCACACTCTATCTCGATTTCATGGGCCACGTGGTCATGGCGTGGATGTGGCTGCGCCTCACCATGGCGGCGTACGAGAAACGCGCCCGTGACGGCGACAGCGCCTTCATCCGCGGCAAGTTCCAGGCCGCAAGCTATTTCATGAACAGGGAACTCGCGCGCACGAAAATCTGGGCCGAAACGCTGGAACGCAATGACCAGAGCGCCTTCGACATGGCGGTGGAGGGGTTTTGAGGCCATGCGCCTTGTGTCCCCCCGCTTTCGGGTGAAAACTCTGCGCAAAAGGGAGTTCAGGCATGGGCGAAGAGAAAAGCGGGCTGTCGCGGCGGGCGATGATGACGGCGACAGCGGGCACGCTGGCGGGGCTGGCGGCGGCGACCGCGCGGGCGCAGGAGAGCGAAGCCGTCGCGCCCACCGGACCGACCACCGCCTCCATCGCCGAGGCCGAGCGTCTGGCCGGGGTCAGTTTCACCGAGGCCGAACGGGAGCAGATGCTGACCGATGTCGCCGGTCGTCTCGCCCAGCTCGAAGCCCTTCGCGCCGTGGAAAAGCCGAACACGCTCGCCCCGGCGACGGTCTTCGATCCGCGCCTGCCGGGGGTGGATTACAGCCTGCCCGAGAACGCGCTCGATGGCGTTCACGCACTCGACGACACGATGCCGGACCTGCCTTCTAGCGAGGTGGACGTCGCCTACGCCCCGGTCACGCGCCTCGCAAAATGGATCGGCATCGGCGCGATTTCCTCCCGCGAACTCACGGAAATCTACCTCGATCGCATCGCGGACCATGCGCCGGAGCTCGAATGCATGGTGACGGTTCTGGCCGATCGCGCCCGCGCCGAGGCCGACGAGATGGACCGGGAGCGCGCGGCCGGAAAGCTGCGCGGGCCGCTGCACGGAATACCCTATCTGGTGAAGGATCTGTTCGATGCCGAAGGCGGACCGACCACATGGGGCGCGGAACCCTGGAAGGAGCGGACAGGCGCGGGCGACAGCGCGGTGGTGCGCAAGCTGAAGAAAGCCGGCTGCGTCCTGCTTGGCAAGTCGACGCTGGGCGCGCTGGCCTATGGCGATATCTGGTTCCGCGGCGTGACGCGCAATCCCTTCAACCCGCTTGAGGGCTCCTCGGGCTCATCGGCCGGCTCGGCCTCGGCGACCGCGGCCGGGCTCTGCGCCTTTTCCATCGGCACCGAGACGCTCGGATCGCTCGTCTCGCCGTCCAATCGCTGCGGAACCACGGCGCTCAGGCCCACATTCGGGCGGATTTCGCGCGCTGGCGGCATGGCGCTTTGTTGGTCGCTCGACAAGGTCGGACCGATCACCAGGAGCGTGGAGGATACTGCGATCGTGACGGCAGCGCTGAATGGTTATGACGCCAGCGATCCGTCCTCCATTGGCGCCCCATTCAGTTATGACCGCCGGACAGACCTGAAAGATCTCCGGCTCGGCTATGACCCGGCCTGGTTCGAGGCGGGCAATGACATTGACCGCACCGCGCTTGAGGCGTCGAAGTCGCTCGGCGCGAAGGAGGTGGAATTCAGGCTTCCGGATCTGCCCTATGGCGTCCTCGTGCAACAACTCCTGGCCGAAGCCGCAGCAGCCTTCGAGGAGATGACGCTCAGCGACCAGGACGACCTGCTGAAATGGCAGGAGGACGCCGCCTGGCCGAATTCCTTCCGGGCCACGCGCTTCCTCACCGCCATCGACCTGATCCAGATCGACCGCCTACGCCGCCGGGCCATGCAGGAGCTGCACGGGGCCTTCGAAGGGGTGGACATGGTCATCGGGCCGAATTTCGCCTCGGGCCTGCTGACGCCGACGAATTTCACCGGCCATCCCTGCCTCGCCATGCGCGCGGGCTTCTTCGAGAGCCAGCCGCGGACGATCTTTGGCGCCGTGGACGACCCCGATGCGCCGGTTTCCCGTGTTCCCCAGGCCATCTGCCTCTGGGCGCCCTTGTTCCGCGAAGGCCCCATGATTGCCTTCGGACGGGCCCTTGAACGGGAACTCGCGGTGGCCGACGAGCGCCCCGCCGCTTTCAGTTGAGCGTCCTGACGACGGAATCGGATCCCGGGATCGTATCAGTTTTACAGACCGGACCCGGAGGGTTGAAATGGCGAGCGGATTGCGTGGTGCGATCGCGGTGACGCGATTGGGGATGGGGGCCAAGCCCGGCGAGATCGAGGCGGCAACGCGCGATCCGGAGGGCTGGCTTGAACGCCAGATCCGTTCCGACGCTGCGCTGATCCCCGGCGAAGGCCTGCAGAGCGCCGCCGAAGGCGCCCGTGCCATGGTGGCCTATGAAGAGAATGCGGTGAAAATCCGTAACGGCGAGGCGACCGAGGAAGACCTCAAGGCCATCCGGCGATCGATCGGTCGCCAGCGCCGCGATTTCCTGCTGCGCGAAATCGTCGCCCGCAACACCCACGCCATCACCACGGGTGACGGCTTCGCCGAGCGCTGGGCGCGTTTCTGGGCCAACCATTTCACCGTCGCGGCCCGACAGCCGCAAATGCTGCCCCTGGCCGGCGCCTTCGAGCGCGAAGCCATCCGCCCGAACGTTTTCGGTCGTTTCCGCGACCTGCTCCTGGCCTCGAGCTTCCACCAGGGGATGCTTGTCTACCTCGACAATTACCAGTCCATCGGCCCCAGTACCTTGCCGGCGCGCCGGCGCGGCGCCGGGCTCAACGAGAACCTGGCCCGCGAAATTCTCGAATTGCACACGCTCGGCGTCGATGGCGGCTACACTCAGGACGATGTCCTCGGCCTCGCCAAGGCGCTGACCGGCTGGACCGTGGGACGGCCCCGCCTGCAACGCTTCGGTGAGACCGGCGAGGTGGTCTTCATCGGCTTCATTCATGAACCTGGCAGCAAGACCGTGCTCGGAAAGACCTACCGCGAGGACGGCGAGGGCCAGGCCGGTCATATTCTTGACGACCTCGCACGCCATCCCGCCACCGCTGGGCACATCGCCCGCAAGCTGGCCCGGCATTTCGTCGCCGATACCCCGCCACCCAAAGCGGTGGAAACCCTGGCCCAGACCTTCCGGGACACCGGTGGTGACCTGTCCACGCTCGCCCGCACGCTGATCGGCCTGGAGGCGGCCTGGTCTCGCGAGCCGCAGAAATTCAAGATGCCCGAGGAGCTGCTGATCTCCACCGCCCGGCTGCTCGGTGGGAATGCCGTCTACGGCGGGGCCGTGAGGGAGGTCTACCAGTCCTTCGGACAGGTGCCCTTTCTGGCGCCGTCGCCGGCCGGCTGGCCCGACACTGCCGATGACTGGGCCGGACCCGACGCCGTCATGAAACGCATGGAATGGGCCAACCGGAGCGCGAGGCGCGCCGGCGACCGGGCATCGTCCGATCGCTTCCTCGACGCGGCGCTAGGCGCGCTTGCGAGCGCGGACACGCATGCGGCCGCTGCGCGGGCGGAGAGCCGGGTGCAGGCCCTGACCCTCGCCATCATGAGCCCGGAATTCCAGAGGAGGTAGGAGATGACCGCCAGGCGACCCGTTTTCACCCGCCGCAGCCTGCTCGCCGGGATCGGCGCCACGACGCTGCTGTCCACACGCCCCGCGCTTGCCGCGCCGTCCGAGGCACAGGGCAAGCTTGTCCTGGTCATTCTTCGCGGCGCGCTCGACGGCCTCGGAGCCGTGCCTCGTCCGGGTGACGCACGCCTGAGGGCGTTGCGCAAGAACCTGATCCCGGACAATGCCTTGCCCCTTGATGACGGTTTCGCCCTTCATCCTGCACTGGCCGGCCTGCACACGCTTTACGGTTCCGGCGAGGCGGCCATTGTGCACGCCGTCTCCGCGCCCCATCGAGACCGGTCGCATTTCCTGGCCCAGGACCTGCTGGAAAGCGGCAGCGTCGAAACCGTGCGGCGCGATGGCTGGCTCAACCGCACGCTGCAGGCTGCGTCCGCGCCCCTCAGCGCGGTCGCGATCGGCCCGACACTGCCGCTGGTCCTGCGCGGCGATGCCGCGGCGGCCACCTGGTCACCGCCCGCCCTGCCGGAAGTGGACAGCGACACGGTCTCTCGCCTGCAGGACCTCTATGCCGGCGACGAACTGCTTGGTCCGGCGCTCGCCGCCGCCCTGGCGCTCGACGACACCGCCGGCGGCATGGCTGGCGAGGACATGGGCGGGACCATGGCTGGCCCCGCCAATGACGCGGCTCTTCTGGAAGCGGCCGGACGGCTGCTCAAGGGGGAGAACGGTGCCGACATTGCGGTGGTGTCGGTGGGCGGATGGGACACCCATGCCGGCCAGGCCGGCGCGCTCGGCTATCGTCTCGCACGCCTGGATGCCGCCCTGATGCAGATGAAAGACGCCATCGGATCCGACTGGTCGCGCACCACGGTCGCGGTCGTGACGGAGTTCGGCCGCACCGTTCGTGAGAACGGCTCGCGCGGCACCGATCATGGCACCGGGGCTGCGGCCTTCGTTCTGGGTGGTGGATTGAAGCGTTCCGGCATGCAGGGTGACTGGCCCGGCCTCGAAGACGGCAGGCTCTATGAAGACCGCGATCTGTTTCCCGCCAACGATCTGCGCGGGCTCTTCCGGCCCCTGCTCGCTGGCCATTTCGGGGTATCGAACACGGCCTTGTCCAGGGAAATCTTCCCCGACAGCGCCGGTGTGCGGGAAATCCCGCTCATTTGATGGCTGGATTTCAACGCTCGCCGGCCAGGCGCTGGGCCTCCCGGATCTCGCCGCGCAGGACAAGCATGTCGATATTGTCAGGATCGAGTTCGCGGGCGCGTTCAATGTCCCTGAAAGCCGCGCTGAGGCGGTTCTGTTCAAGGAAGGCGCGGGCGCGCAGGAACAGGGCTTCGGGATAGTCCGGCAACTGGTCGAGCGCATTGTTGAGATCGCCGACCGCAGGTCCTGCCCTGTCGGTGAGGATGTAGGCCGACGCCCGGTCCACCAGGAGACCGGGATTTTTCGGCGCAAGCTTCAGCGCATTGCTCAGCGTGACCACCGCTTCCTCTGGCATGCCGGCGGCGAGCCAGGCATTTCCGGCCTGGGCCAGGTAGACCACGCGTTTTTCCAGGCCGCCGGCATCGGGCGCATTGGCGAGGCTTTCCAGCCGATGCGCACCTTCGGCATAATTGCCGCGCCCGATCAGCGCCATGGCGGTGCAGAAACGGGCCGCCGGCCGCGAGCCCTGGCCAAGCCAGCGCAGCCCCTCCTCATAGGCCCCCTCCGGATCGGTCTCGATCAGATCGAGACAAGCAGAAAGCCGTTCGGCCTCTTCGCGTTCGATGATGTCCGATGTCGTTTGCGCCACGGCCACAGGCGCCAGCAGGAGCCAGAAGGCCGTGAGCAGGCTCAGGGGTCTGGCCAGCATGGTCGCACTCCTCTAACTCGGCCTTGAAGGCCTTGTCCCATGCCGCCCGCAGCGGCGCAAATGAGTTTTTCGTCAATTATGCAGAAGACGTTATTCGCCATCGGTTTCGGTTATGTCGCCGCGCGCCTGGGCAGGCAGTTACGGCAGGAGGGCTGGCGCGTGATCGGCACGACGCGCGACGCCGACAAGGCGAAAACCATGGAAAAGGACGGTTTCGAGCCCGTTCTCGGTGATGCCGCCCGGGAACATGTGCCACCCGATGGGGCCCACTGGCTGGTTTCGACGCCGACAAGGGACGGGCGGTGTCCGGGCCACGACCTGTTTGCCCGGCATGCATCAGGGGCAAGCTGGATCGGCTATATCTCCGCTACTTCGGTTTATGGTGACCATGGCGGTGGCTGGGTGCTGGAAACCACGCCCCCCTCGCCGTCGAGCGCGCGCGGGCAGGACCGGCTGTCTGCCGAGACCGCCTGGCGCGAGAGCTTCGCGGCCACCGACATCATCCGGCTGCCCGGCATCTATGGCCCGGGCCGGTCGCCCTTCCAGGCGCTCACCGAGGGTCGGTCCCGGCGCATCGACAAGCCGGGACAGGTCTTTTCCCGCATCCATGTCGATGACATCGCCTCCGGCCTGCACGCCGCCATGGTGCGCCCCTCGGAGGGGCGCATATTGAACCTTTGTGACGACTGGCCGTGCGCGCCGGGCGACCCCATCGCCTTTGCCGCAGACCTGATGGGCGTGGCGCCGCCACCCCTGGTCCCTTTCGAGGAGGCCGGGCTGAGTGAAATGGGGCGCAGTTTCTATTCCGAGTGCAAGCGCGTGGGCAATGGCATGACGAAGGCGGCGCTCGGCTGGCGGCCGCGCTATCCGAGCTACCGCGAGGGGCTGACCGCGATCTGGGACGCGCGGGACTGACACCGGCGCGACCTCATGTCCGCCATTGCAGCGTGGCGGGTTCCAGCGGGTTTCGGAACGTCTCGCCCGCTTCCAGCGCTGCATGCCAGGCCTTCTTCAGCTGGAGATACCAGAGGAACTGGCGGTCGGAATCGCCCACCAGCATGCCCTTGCCGCCGAAGCCCGCATTCTTCGCCCGCAAGGCCATGATGTCGACGTCCTGTTGCAGGAATCCGCGCGAAATCGGCCCGGCAATCGGCCGGATGGCGGCCAGGACCGGGGTGTCCCAGTAGAAGATCTGGCGCAGCACGGTGGCGCCATCATCCATGGGTGTCAGCGCGGTGAGGCCGAGGACTGTGTGCTTCGAATTCTGTATGTATTCCGCCCGCAGGCCGGGCAGGCGGAAGGCGATGCGCACGCGCACCGCCCCGCCGATCAGCTTGTAGATGTCGCTGTTGACCGGCGCGTGGGGCACCATGGTGAAGCCGAAATCGCTCGGCTCGAAGCGCTTGCGCTTGTGTTTCAGCTTGCCATTGCCCCGCCAGATGGGCGAGCGGTGGACAAAAGGCGTGTGCGCGGGATCAAGCAGGCCGTAGATCGCGTCATCCTGGGGCGCGGGTATGACCACCTTCTCCATGAAACGCACGCGGCCCTTCGGACCGCCGAAAACGGGCACGTCCACGCCCGGCGTCTCGAACTCGCAATTCTTGCCGACATAGACCCAGACAAGATCCTCTGACACGCGGCAGGGCAATTCATGGCCCTGGCGCGGACAGAAGGCTGTAACGCCGCCCCCGCGCCGACGGCTGATTTCCAACTCGCCGCCGCAGATCTTCAGTTCCAGTGGCTCGCGCCGCTTCAGCTCCCGCAGGCAGGCGGCGACATACCACTGGCCGGCAATCATGTTGCCTTCAAAGCTCCGCGACGCGCCCCCGCCGGATGTCTGCTGCTCAGCCTCCACGCCCATGTCACCGCCTCCCCGTCAGTGCCGCAGCCAATCTGCCCGCATCGCTGCAACCCCTATCCTCAGGCTCAAGCCATGTCCGTCAAGGCCCCGGCGTGACGCCGGAATGGTCGGGACAGGGCCTCACTGGCCGCTCAGGTCGACACTCAGCCCGGCACAGGTCCGCAGCAGCCGTGAAATGTCCTGCGCGCGCGAGAGCCTATGGTCGCCATCCTTCACCAGCGTGATGGCAAGATCACCCGTCTCGAGCCGGCTCACGAGCTCCATGGCATGGCTCCACGGCACATCGGCGTCCTGCATGCCCTGGAGGATGCGAACGGGCCTGTGGAAGGGAATGGGCCCATCCAGCAGCAGATGGTCTCGACCGTCCTCGATCAGGCGGCGCGTGATGGGATAACCGTCATCATCGTATTCAGATGGCCGGATCCAGTGGCCCCGCGTCATGATTTCGTCCTTCACTTCGTCGGGGAAGGAGGCCCACATCAGTCGTTCGGTGAAGTCCGGTGCCGGTGCGATCAGGATCAGGCCAGCCACCCGGTCGGGCCGGGCCAGCGCCGCCAGCAGGGCGATCCAGCCGCCCATGGACGACCCCACGAGCACCTGCGGGCCGTCCGTGAGCCGGTCGATCACGGCGAGGGCGTCGGCCTTCCAGCGGCTCACCGTCCCGTCGGCGAAATCGCCATCGCTCGCGCCGTGGCCGAAATAGTCGAAGGCGAGGAAGGGGTGGCCGGTCTGGCCCGCCCAGTCGTCCACCGCCTGGGCCTTGGTGCCGGTCATGTCGGAATGGAAACCCGACAGCCAGATAAAGCCCGGCAGCTCGGCGGTGCCCGGCGATTGGCGGTAGGCGATGCGGTGCCCTTCACTTGTCATCATGGCTTCACTTGTCATGGCGGAAGGCTTAAGACCGCGGGCTTCGAAAGGAAAGGTCCAGGATGGGTGCACTCGCCGGTCGAACCGTCCTCCAGGTCATTCCCGACCTCTCGGCCGGAGGCGCGGAACGCACCACTGTGGAGGTGGCGCAGGCCATCGTGCAGGCCGGGGGCCGGGCGCTCGTGGCCAGCCGTGGCGGTCGTCTCGAGTCGGCACTACAGGGCGTGGGCGGCGAGGTGATCCACATGGATGCTGCCACGAAGAATCCTCGCAAGATCTGGTCAAACTCCCGTCGCATTGCCCGCCTTGTGCGCAGCGAGGCGATTGA
Organism: uncultured Hyphomonadaceae bacterium; assembly: GCA_964644395.1. Classification (GTDB taxonomy): domain Bacteria; phylum Pseudomonadota; class Alphaproteobacteria; order Caulobacterales; family Hyphomonadaceae; genus JBGSUF01. The sequence continues at coordinate 10,893 of CAZXWB010000015.1, forward strand.
CCTCATCCATGCCCGTTCCCGTGCCCCGGCCTGGAGCGCGCTCTGGGCCGCGCGTTCCGCCAAGGTGCCCTTCGTGACAACCTATCACGGCGCGTACAATGCGCGCTCGGGGCTGAAACGCTTCTACAATTCGGTCATGGCGCGCGGTGACCAGGTGATCGCGAATTCCGAATGGATCGGTGAACACATCCACATCACCCATGGCACGCCGCGCGAGCGGATCACCGTCATTCCCCGCGGGGTGGACCTCAGGCGTTATGATCCCGGCGCGGTAATCGGTGACCGACTGGAAGCCGCCCGGCGCAGTTTCGGCCTGTCGCCGCAGGAACGCCTCGTGATCCTCCTGCCGGCGCGGCTGACCCGGTGGAAGGGACATCCCGAGGCGATTGACGCCTTCGCGCTGCTCAGCGGTGAGTTGCGGGCGTCCTGCGTGATGATCTTCGCCGGAGACGCCCAGGGGCGCGAGGCGTATGTCTCCGGCCTGATGCGCCAGGCCAGCCGGCTCGGCGTGGAACGCCAGCTGCGAATACTGGGCCATGTGGACGACATTCCGGCCGCGCTCATGGCGTCGGACCTCGTGATCGCGCCCTCCATCGAGCCGGAAGCCTTTGGGCGCGCGGTGGCCGAGGCGTCGGCCATGGCGATCCCCGTGGTGGCTGCCGACCATGGCGGGGCGCGCGAAACCGTCCGGCATAACGAGACCGGCCTGCGCGTTGAGCCGGGCAGTTCCCAGGCGCTGGCCGCTGCCATGCAGGCGATCCTGACCATGGATGCCGGGCGCCGGCGCGCCATGGGGCTGGCGGGACAAGCCCTCATTCGCAGCACCTTTTCCACCGCCGCACTTCAAGAGGCCACGTTGAAGGTTTATACGTCCGTTCTGAACCAATGCGACGGGGCCCAGGACGCTTGACCTCAGACCGAAGCACGATCGAAGCCGCCCGGGCTACGAATCCCGGCCCGAAGGCGCGGCGAGTCTGCGTCATCAAGCTGAGCGCACTGGGCGATTTCATGCTCGCGCTCGGCGCCATGAAGGCCGTGCGCGAGGGCCATCCGAATGCCCAGATCACCCTGCTCACCACGCCGCCCTTCAAGGAATTCGCCGAGCGCTGCCCGTTCGTCGATGTCGTCGAGACCGATGGCCGACCCGAGGGCATGAAGGCGACCCGCGAAATGGTGAGCCGCCTCAGCGCGGCGAAGTATGATGTGGTCTACGACTTCCAGACTTCCTCAGGCGGGCGCACGAACAACTATTTCAAGTTCATGAAGCCGAAGCCGCTCTGGTCCGGTATCGCACCGAACTGTGCGTTTCCCCACAGCAATCCCGACCGCAAGGGCATGCACACGATCGAGCGGCTCGGCGAGCAGGTTCACACGGCCGGTCTCCATCGCCCCGGCGGGCCGGACTATGACGTGATCCCGCCCATGCCCGACCTGTCCTGGATCGGTGATGCGCTTGGCCATCCGCCCCGGCTGACGCCTGACTATTTCGGCCTCAAACCACCCTACATGCTGCTGATCCCCGGCGCTTCGGCCCACCGGGCCGCCAAACGCTGGCCGCTGGAGGAGTATGTCGCCCTTGCCACGGCCATCAAGCATGCCGGGATCACGCCCGCGGTGATCGGCGGCAAGGCGGAAGCCGAGATCGCCCAGAAGCTCGCCCGCGCGGTCCCTGGCCTGCAGAATCTCGTCACACGAACCGACCTCTTCCAGATCTCGGCCCTCGCCGCGGAGGCGGAATTCGTGGTCGGCAACGATACCGGCCCCATGCACATGGCGACGCTGACGGGCGCACCAGGCGTCGCCCTGTTCGCCACGGCCGAGTCCGATATCGACCATGCACGGCCGCGCGGGGCCCATGTCGTGGTGATGCATGCCCCGACACTGGACGAGGTGCGTGCCCTCGGCGTGGCAGGATTCGCGTCCGGCGTTTTCGACGTGCTGCAGTCCATGGGATTGATCAGCAGCAATGCTGCAAAGCCCGAAATCGGCGCAGTCACCGCAGCAGGCGCTTGAACGGATCCCGTTTCGGGGGCATATCTTGTGCGTCTGAAGTTACCCATGGAGAGTTGTCATAGCCCGCAGACCTGCCGCGGCCCCGCCGCCCAAGAAGACCGGACCCCGTATCAACGGCGACATCATGGTGCCCAAAGTGCTACTCATCGACGAGAACGGTGAGAAGCAGGGCGAGATGCCCACAATGGCGGCACTGGATGCCGCAAGGGAGGCCGGTCTCGACCTCGTGGAGGTCGCCCCGGATGCCAAGCCTCCGGTCTGCAAGATTCTCGACTATGGCAAGCTTCGCTACGAAGAACAGAAAAAGAAGGCAGCTGCGAAGAAAAAGCAGAAATCGGCCGATCTGAAAGAAATCAAGATGCGGCCGAACATCGATACCCACGACTATGAGGTGAAAACCAAATCGATGCATCGCTTCTTCGAGGATGGCGACAAGGTCAAGGTCACCCTGCGCTTCCGCGGCCGGGAAATGGCCCACCAGCACCTCGGCATGGAACTCCTGCGCAAGGTAAAGGAAGATTTCGACGAGGTCGCCAAGGTGGAACTGGAGCCCAAGCTCGAAGGCCGCCAGATGACCATGGTCATGGCGCCGCGTTGATGAACGTTTCGCCCGCCTCCCCAGGCCATCCAACGCGCTTCATGATTGCTTTAATGGCCGGCACGGTGCTCGGCTGGCCGTTGAGTGTGGCCCATCTTGTCCTGTTTGGTCTCGGCTAGACAGCCGGAAGAAACAGGGGAGGCTGGGTCTCCGACAACCCGGCGCGGTCAAACCATCGACAGAGAGCCGCGGGCGATGTCCATCAATTGACCCACGCCTTGAGCTTTCGCTTCGCTGGCGACCCCGCACTGCCGGAACGGCTTGCGAAGAAACTGTGCGGCCGCCGCTTGATTCGCTGCCGTCATTGCGTCATACACCGCGTCTTTCCGGGTCCGCGCGTGGCGAGCGGCATGCCTGCCGGACCTTCACTGAGAACAGCGTCGGCCGCCTGGCCTCGATCAGGTGAGAGCTGTCGCGAAAAGGAGACATGAAATGCCGAAGATGAAGACGAAGAAGGCCGCTGCGAAGCGGTTCAAGATCACCAGTTCCGGCAAGATCAAGCACGGCGTGGCCGGCAAGCGCCACCGCCTGATCAGCCACAATGGCAAGTATATCCGGCAGAACCGCGGTACCGAAATCGTCTCGGAGGCCGATAAGCCGCGCGTCATGAAGTGGCTGCCCTACGCCAACAAGTAGTGGCCGCACCGCACCGAACTGATCTCGAACCGAATTTCACTGGAGAGCCCCCATGCCCCGCGCACGTGGTAAAGTCCCGGCCCACGCCCGGCACAAGAAAATCGTCAAGGCCGCCAAGGGTTATTATGGCCGCCGCAAGAATACCTTCCGCACCGCCAATGCCGCCGTCTGGAAAGCCGGCCAGTATGCCTATGTCGGGCGCAAGCAGAAGAAGCGCACCATGCGCTCGCTCTGGATCCAGCGCATCAATGCCGCCGTGCGTGCCTGGGAAGAGGAAAATTTCAAGGCCGCCGAGGGCAGGCAGGCCCTGACCTATGCCCGCTTCATCGACGGGCTGACCAAGGCCGGCATCGAAGTCGACCGCAAGGTCATGGCCGACCTCGCCGTGCACGAGCCGAAAGCCTTCGGCGCCCTGGTCGAGAAAGCCCGCGCCGCGCTCGCCTGAGCACTTTCTGAGCGGATTGCAGCAAACAAGAAGCCCGCATCCATCATGGGGCGGGCTTTTTCTGTTCCGGGCGGTCGCCGGTTAATGAGGCCCTGGCGACCTACATGAAGCCCTTGAACTTGTCCTTGAACTTGGACACGCGTCCACGGTCAAGCACGACCTGATTGCCGCCGGTCCAGGCCGGATGGGTCTTCGGGTCGATGTCGAGCACGATCCGGTCGCCTTCCTTGCCATAGGTGGAACGGGTCTGGAATTCGGTGCCGTCGGTCATGACGACGGTCACAGTGTGGTAATCGGGATGGCCTTCGGCTTTCATGGCGCGTCCATTCGCTCTCGGTTCGATGTGCCACAGGGGGCAGCATTGGAAATCGGAAAGCGCGCGTGTACCTGAAACATGCCGGTGAGGCAAGACCACTCCATGGCGGGAGCCGAAATGGCCGACAGCGATCAGATCGACACCGACCGCAAGGCCGCCTCGCCCACCGGTGCGTCGTCGGCAAATGTGGAACTCGAAGGGCGCGGCCGCGGCCGGTCGGTGAAGTCGCTGGCCATGCTTTGGCCCTATGCCAGGCGCCATCCGCGCACGCTGGTCATGGTGGCGGTGTTCCTGATCGCCGGCGTTGTCACGTCTCTCGCGATCCCGCTCCTTTTCCGTGAAGTGGTGGATGCGGGCTTCGGCACCGACCTGCCGGAATCGGAACTGCTCGCCCGGATCGACAGCAATTTCGCGATCCTCTTCGCCTTCGCCGTCGGGATCGGTGTCCTGTCGGCCACGCGGATGTGGTTTGTCAGCCGCTTCGGCGAACGCGTCGGCGCCGACCTGCGCAGCGACATCTATGAAAAGCTGCTCGCGCTGTCGCCGAACTACCACACGGGCATGCGCTCCGGCGAGGCGGTGTCTCGCCTGACCGCCGACATCACGCTGATCCAGACCTTCATGACCTCCAGCGCCTCGCTGGCGGTTCGCACACTGCTCAATACCGTCGGCGCCCTGGCCATGATGTTATGGGTCAATGCCACGCTTGGCGGGGCGCTGCTCCTCGTCATCCCGGTGGCCATCCTGCCCATGCTGTTCATCGGGCGTCGGGTCCGGAAACTCTCCACCGAAACCCAGACCGCGCTGGCCGATGCCGGTGCCGAGGCCGCAGAGACCCTCGACGCCATCGAACTGGTTCAGGCCTATGGGCGCGAGCCGTCGCGCTGGCGCCGTTTCCGCCGGGCGGTCGAGGACACCTATCGCAAGGCCATGACCCTCACCACCGCCCGGGCGGCAATGATCGTCGTGGCAACACTCCTGTTCTTCGGCGGTGTGGTGCTGATCCTCTGGCTCGGCGCGCGCATGGTCGCACGGGAAACCATGAGCCCCGGCGACCTGTCGGCGCTGGTGCTCTACGCGCTTTATGCGTCGTCCGGCTTCGGCATGCTGGCGGAGGTCTATGGCGAGGTCATGCGGGCGGCCGGGGCCGCCGACCGGGCCGAGGAGGTGCTGAAGGCCGAGATCGAGATCACCAATCCGCCTCCGCCCATGGAGGTGGCCCTGCCCGATGCCCGCGTCGCTTCGCTCGTCTTCGATGATGTCTGCTACGCCTATCCCGGCTCGCAGGACAATGCCCTTACCGGCGTGGACCTCACCGTGCGCCCCGGCGAGTTTGTGGCGATTGTTGGGCCTTCGGGGGCCGGCAAATCCACGCTTTTCCGCCTCCTTTTGCGGTTCACCGACCCCGACTGGGGCGAGGTCAGGCTTGGTGAGGCTGACGCCTCGCTGGTGCGTCTCGACCTCTGGCGGTCGCATTTCGCCTTCGTGCCGCAGGAGGCCCAACTGTTCACCGGCAGCGTTCGGGAGAATATGGAGGTTGCGCGCCACGGGCTGAGCGATGAGGACATGGTCACGGCGCTGAAAATGGCGGAGGCCTGGGATTTCGTGGCGGAGAAGGGTGGCCTCGACGCCGATCTCGGCAAGCTCGGTCGGTCACTGTCCGGCGGACAGCGCCAGCGCCTGGCGCTCGCGCGTGCCTTCGCCAAGGACGCGCCGGTCCTCCTGCTGGACGAAGCCACGTCGGCGCTCGATTCCGAGAGCGAGGCGGCCATCCAGTCCGCCCTCGAAAACGCCGCCAGCCGCTTCACCATCATCGCCATTGCCCATCGCCTGGCAACGGTCCGGCAGGCTGACCGGATCCTCGTTCTGGACGAGGGGCGCGTGGTCGAGCAGGGCGACCACGACCAGCTCGTGGCACGCGACGGCCTCTATGCCCGGCTCGCCCGTTTGCAGTTCACCGATGTGAAGAAGACCGCCGAAACCGCATAAGCCCAAGCCTCAGTCGCCCGAGCCCTCCGGCGCGATCACGGCCTCCTCGCCCCCCTCGATCACCGGCGTGAGAAGGGTTTGCAGGGGCTCACCTACAGCGCCGGCCCCGCTCTGCCAGTCGCGCGAGACGCTGAGGAGTGCGGGAAGATATTCCAGATCACCGTCATCGGTTTCGACGCGCAGCGCGTTCATCAGCTCGGTGCGGATGGTGTCGAGGTCGGTGTTTGCGGGAAAGGCACCGGTCACTTCGGTATAGCCTGTCTTGCTGCGCAGGACGGTGGCGCTGTCGCTTACGCTGGAAAACGTGTTGTTGACGGCGATCAGGAAGGTGTCACGCACCGTCGGTTCGTCTCCGAAGAGCTGGAAGCCAATGATGAGCGTCTCACGCGGCACGAGACGGTCACCCAGGGCGGCGGCGCGGCGCAGGGCATCCATGCCACGCGCCTTCGCGCCCAGAAGCTCGGGCAAGGGGTCGGGCGCATCGGCAAGGCCGGCAAAGACGCCTTGCTCGGCTGTGTCGGCCACGGCGCCAACGGCGTCGCGGACCGCCCGGCGGGCCTCGGCGCGCGCTTCGAGGGCTTTCTCCAGCCGCTCATCCGTCGCCCGCAGGCGGTTGGCCTCACTCATCAGGGCATCGGCTGCGTCGTCGAGGGCGCGTGCCGCCTCGAAACGCCGGGTGGCCGTGGCCCGGGCTCCCGGGGCGGCCATGAGGTCGCGGGCGGCCTGGCGCAGGCGCTCGGCCTGTTCGGCCAGCCCGTCGGCGACCTCGCGGTCCACGGCCAGGCTGTCATCAACGGCTTCACGCGAACGATCAAGGCTTCCCTGAGTGTCAGCGCCAGGGACAGCCAGCAGGAACAGTGTCGCAAACAGGCAGAAAACGCGTCGCATGGACAAGCCTTTCCCGGAAAAGTTCAAAAACGGGTGCACGACACCATACGCCGCGCTTGGCGGGACATAGCGGCTCGTCTATATGGCGTCCATGACGCCCAGAGACAAAATCCGCAACTTCTCCATCATTGCCCACATCGACCATGGCAAGTCGACATTGGCCGACCGTCTGATCCAGAAGACAGGCGGCCTGACCGATCGCGAAATGCGCGAACAAGTGCTCGATTCCATGGACATCGAGCAGGAACGCGGCATCACCATCAAGGCCCAGACCGTGCGGCTGGAATACACCGCGAAGGATGGGGAAACCTATATCCTGAACCTGATGGACACGCCGGGGCATGTGGACTTCTCCTATGAGGTCTCGCGCTGCCTGGCGGCGTGCGAGGGCTCTCTCCTCGTGGTGGACGCCTCCCAGGGCGTCGAGGCCCAGACGCTCGCCAATGTCTACCAGGCCATCGACCAGGACCACGAAATCGTGCCCGTCCTGAACAAGATCGACCTTCCCGCCGCCGAGCCGGAACAGGTCAAGGCGCAGATCGAGGATGTCGTCGGCCTCGATGCCTCCGACGCGATCGAGATCTCCGCCAAGACCGGCCTCGGCATAGAGGATGTGCTGGAGGCGATTGTCACGCGCCTGCCTCCGCCGCCCACGGGCGAGCGCGACAAGCCGCTCAAGGCCGCGCTCGTGGACGCCTATTACGACCCCTATCTCGGCGTCGTCGTCATCGTGCGCGTGCATGACGGCGTCATGAAGAAGAAGCAGAAAATCAGGATGATGCGCACGGGCGCGACCTATGATCTCGACAAGGTCGGCGTGTTCAGCCCGAAGCTGACAGAGACCGATGAGCTTGGCCCGGGCGAGGTCGGCTTCATGGTCGCCTCGATCAAGGAAGTGGCCGACACCGCCGTCGGCGACACCATCACCGAGGAGAAGAGGCCCACCGACACTGCGCTTCCGGGCTACAAGGATGTGGTGCCCGTGGTATTCTGCGGCCTTTTCCCGGTGGATGCGGCCGATTTCGACGATCTGCGCGCGGCCATGGGCAAGCTGCGGCTGAATGACGCGAGCTTCACCTGGGAGATGGAAACATCAGCCGCGCTCGGCATGGGCTTCCGCTGCGGATTCCTCGGTCTGTTGCACCTCGAGATCATTCAGGAGCGCCTGTCGCGGGAGTTCGACCTCGACCTGATCGCCACGGCGCCCAGCGTGGTCTACGAACTCACCATGTCCGACGGTATCGAGATGGAACTGCACAATCCCGCCGACATGCCGGAAGTGACCCGCATCAAGGAGATCCGCGAGCCCTGGATCGAAGCCACGATCTACACGCCCGACGAATATCTCGGCGCCATCCTGAAGCTCTGCCAGGACAGACGCGGCATCCAGAAAGAGCTGTCCTATGTCGGCGGCCGGGCCATGGTGAAGTACGAACTGCCGCTGAATGAGGTGGTGTTCGATTTCTACGACCGGCTGAAATCCATCTCACGCGGCTATGCGAGCTTCGATTACGAGATCATCGGCCACCGGGCGGAAAACCTGGTGAAGATGTCGATCCTCGTGAATGACGAGCCGGTCGATGCCCTCGCCATGCTGGTCCATCGCGACCGGGCAGAGGGCCGCGGCCGACAGATGTGCGAACGGCTCAAGGATCTTATCCCCCGACAGATGTTCAAGATCCCCGTCCAGGCGGCCATCGGGGCAAAGGTCATCGCGCGCGAAACCATCTCGGCCCTGCGCAAGGACGTGACGGCGAAGTGCTATGGCGGCGACGCGACTCGCAAGCGCAAGCTGCTCGACAAGCAAAAGGCCGGCAAGCAGAAGATGCGCCAGTTCGGCAAGGTGGAAATCCCGCAGGAAGCCTTCGTCGCGGCGCTGCGCATGGATGGGGACTGACCCGCATTGTTTCTGGCATCATTTAATGCTAGTTTCGATGCATGAGAACCACGGTGAATCTTGACGACGAACTCATGGCCCGCGCCATGGAGTTGTCGGGTATCAAGGAACGTGCAGCCCTGTTGCGCGAGGCGTTGGAAGCTTTGATCCACCGCGAGAGTGCCGCCCGGCTTGCGAAGCTTGGTGGTGCCTTGCCGGACCTGGCAGTGCCGCCGCGGCGTCGGCCTGACGAATAGGGCCAATGTATATGCTGGCTGATACTTCGGTCTGGGTGGAACACTTCAGGGCGACCGACGAGGTGCTCGCCAGCCTTCTGAGCGGCGACAGGGTGCGGTCCCATCCTTCAGTCCGGCTCGAACTCATGCTTGGGGGGCTGAAGCCGGGTTCAGAGGCGAGCGCAGCCCTGAAAAACATCGAAACCGCGCCGATCGCCAGTCGCGCCGAGATCGAAACAGTGATCGAAAGGCGTGAGCTGGCAAGATCCGGCATAGGACTGGTGGATGTCGGCCTCGTCGCTTCCGCGCTCATCCATGGCAATCTGGAGATATACACGCTGGACAGAAAACTGGCTGCTGTTTGCCGAAGGCATGACATTCTGTACGCGCCCCCAAACGTCATCTGACCCCCTTTCCCCAAACTCCGCGCCTGTCTGTGTGAGGCGGAATTCTCCGCCCCGAAACACCAGACGGAGACAGACCCATGAAAACCCTCATCAAGACCCTGACCCTCGCCGCCAGTGCCGCTGCCCTCGCCTTCACGGCTTCGGCACAGGTTTACCAGACCAATGAATTCGACCTCGGCCCGGGCTATGAGGATGATGGCTGGGAAATCCCGGCCGACGAACTCTACGATCCGACGGGTCCGGGCAGCTGGGGCCCAGGCGCACAGAACGGCCCCGGCGGATATGGCCCGCAAGGTCCCCAGGGTCCGGGCGGGTATGGTCCCCAGGGCCCTGGCTACGGCACGCAGCAATCGCCTCTCGCCCCGGTGAGTGCGGCCCAGGAGCTGCCCGCCAACCAGCTCAAGGCCTATATCGATGGCGGCCTGCAGGCCATTGCCATTTCCGCCGGCCCGAACCAGCAGATGGCGGGCTGCGTGGCGAGCCAGGGTCCGGCGGCCCAACAGGCGATCCGCAGCGCGCAGGGCGCCCAGCCCGCCGCCATGGTGATCTACATGACCGCGATGCAGAATTGTGGCGGCGGATACGGCGCGCCCTCCGGTGCGCCCACGGGCAATGCCGGTCGCATCTATGGCCCCCAGGACGCCGCCCGCATCATAGGCGCCAGCGCAAAGCCTGACGAGCGCGGCATGTTCGCCTTCGGCGTGGCGGAAATGAACGCCGCCGCCGCGTTCAGCTCCGGTGCTGCGCCCTTTGCCGGCTGCCTTGTCCAGGCCGGACACCGGTTTGCCGACCCGAACGGCGCCGCGCTCAGCCAGATCGCCGGCCGCGTGCAGGGCCCGGTGGCCATGGAATTGACCCAGGCAATGATGATGCAGTGCCAGTCCACAATGCCGCAGCAGCCGGGCTATGGCCCGCAAGGCCCGCAGGGTCCCGACGGCTATGGTCTGCAAGGCCCCGGCGGCTTCCAGCCCCAGCCGAACCAGCGCTGGTAAGCAAGCTCGACCAGCCTTGCAAAAAAAAGGGCCCCGGCTTGTCCGGGGCCTCTAGGGTCCAGATAGGCTTGACCAATTCGTATGCGTTAGTGTCCGAACGGAAACTCAGCTTTTCGGCGTTTTCAGATCGCCACGTCAGCCCCGACGAGGCCGATTTCATTCTCGACATTTGCAATCGCAATGACCGAAGTTCAGTTGTCTCGATTACATTGCAGAAGTTGCTGAGTGCCAAGGCAGGAGTTGAATTCATCCTGTGCGATTGACTTGCAAATTTGATAGCCTTCCACAGTGCACGGGCTGTTCGGAGTCCAACCCTGACAATTAAACACCGCGCCGCAGTCCCTTACACGTGCATTATAAGTGCGACCACACTTTTTGTAGCACTCCCGAGTTTTGTCGTTGAGCAGTCCGAGTCCTTCAGCCCTCATCTCAAAAATCGCTTCGTTGGTTGCCAAGAAGGGGCTTTCCATATTGTCGGGTGTGCCGAGCCCCACTCCACAACGGTCTCCGTAATCTGAACTCAGGCAGGCTGTTTGTCCAAAAGCCAGACCGACAAGAATCAATGCAAAACCAATTAGCTGTACTAAGCGGTTCATCATCTTCAACTCCCCTCCACTGGCTGAGTTTTGATGCATATCATGCGCTCCCTCACTCGTCGAGTTTGGGACAAACGCTTGCCTGATCTGGCATGCTCAGGGAAATATGACGCCATGTGCGGACGATTTTTCAGGCATGGCGTGACGTGGGAAGAATATCGCGACGCGCTCGGGCTGATCATTCCCGACGGCATCGAGGCGCCCGAGCCGGTCTACAATGCCGCGCCGACGA
>CAZXWB010000016.1:0-21960 GCA_964644395.1 uncultured Hyphomonadaceae bacterium
GCCTTATCGATGCCGGGCTGTCTGATAGGATCGCTCTCATGCCGCCATTTGCCGCAATTCACACCGGGCAGGGTGGCGCATGCGTTTGGGTATAAACCGGCCTTGGGGCGTCCATGGTTCGTAGTTGAAGTCTGGCCAGTCTATCGGCCATGGCGGTTGTTTCAGTTGTGCTATGCGTATGAAGCTTATGCGCCGGACGGATCCTTTCAGAAGAAAGCTGCTTGAAGCGCGCTCCCTGGCTTCGCAGCATCTGCGAATGAGCAAAAAACCCGTTTCGCTACTCCAAGACATCACCCGAGATCATCCGCCCTTCGCGATCGAGGGGTTCGAGTTCGATCAGCCTGGCGAGGTCGCGGATGTGGTCCGCGCCCTCGGCGGCGCACTGCCGGGCGATCTTCTCATGCTCGCGCAGGACAGTAGGCAGCGTCAGCTTATTGAGGTGATGGAGGAGCCGGATCTCGTGCGTCGGGGAAACGCGCCACTGGCACCTTTCCTGATTTTCCTTACCCTTGTTTGATTTCAGCGGAAAGACGGCAGCATGGGGCCGGGCTCGCAGATTGACGGCAAGCCCCACCCCTGCGCGCCCTACCAGTAGACCATATAGATCGCGACGAGCAGCAGCACCACGACCAGCGCGGCCACGTTGAAGCCGGGCCGTGTGTGGAATTCGATGTCGCCCAGCGCCACGGGCTGTTCCGCCTTCGGCTTCGCGGTGAGGAGGCTGACGACGACGCCGAGGATCATGATGGACAGGAAAACGATCCAGATGCGCAGCACGAAGGGCATGTTCACGACGCTGAAATCGAACAGGCCGAGCAGCGGGTTGAAGACCGGGCCGACAATGGCGTCGAAGCCGGCAATGCGTGGCTCGACACGGTCGGCCATCAGGCTTTCCGGGCTAGAGGCGCCGTAGAACAGGAAGGAGATCACCACCGATCCGATGAGGACCGCGAAGGCCCCGGCGGTGTTGGCGCGCCTGAAGAAGAAGCCGAGCAGGAAGATCGCCACCACGCCCGGCGCGATGAAGCCGGAATACTCCTGCACAGTCTGGAAGGCGCTCTCCATGCCGCCGAGGAAGGGACGGGCGAGGAAAAGGGCGAGCACCATGGCGGTCAACGCCGTGATCCGGCCCACGAGGACATAGTGCCTCTCGCCTCTGTCCTTCGCGATATAGTCGCGGTAGATGTCCATGGTGAAGATGGTCGAGATCGAGTTCATCATGGACGCCAGAGAAGACACGATGGCCGCGATGAAGGCGGCGAAGACCAGTCCGCGCAGGCCCTCCGGCGCAAGCCCCATGAGGGAGCCATAGGTCCGGTCAGGCTTATCGTTCAGCGCTTCAGAGGCGAGCACGCCATCCTGGGCGAGGATCAGCGCCGCAATGCCGGGCACAACCACGAAGACAGGGATGAGAAGCTTCAGGAAGGCCGCCATGGCGAGCCCCTTCTGCGCTTCGGGCAGGCTTTCGGCGCCGAGCGCGCGCTGGATAATGTACTGGTTGAAGCCCCAATAGGAGAAGTGCAGCACCCAAAGCCCGCCGAGAAGCGTCCAGATGCCCGGAAGGTTGCCGAAACTGTCATTGTCGCGGTCGAGAATCATGGAAAAATGGTTCGGAATCTCTTCCGTCAGCCGTCCGAAGCCTGCGATCGCGCCATTGCCGCCGGAGACAAGATCGAGGGCGATCCAGGTGATGATGAGGCCGCCGACAATCAGGATCACGACCTGGATGATATCGGTCAGCGCCACGGCCTTGAGCCCGCCATAGAGCGAGTAGAGCACGGCAAACGCCGCCAGCGCCATCATGGAATAGAACACGTCGAACCCGGTCAGCCGCTCAATCGCCAGCCCGCCGAGCCAGAGCACGGCCGTCAGGTTCACCGCCGTGTAGAGCGCGATCCAGTAGACCGACATCAGCGCCTTCACGCCATCGCCATAACGGGTCTCAAGGAATTGCGGCATGGTGTAGATCTGCCGCTTCAGGAAGATCGGCAGGAAGAATTTCGCCACGAGCAGCAGGACGACCGCCGCCTGGAGTTCATAGGCCGCGATGGCCAGACCTACCACATAGCCCTGTCCCGATTGGCCGATGATCTGTTCCGCAGAGATATTGGCCGCGATCAGCGAGGCGCCGATGGCCCACCAGGGCAGCGCCCGCCCAGCAAGGAAGTAGTCCTCGGTGTCCTTGGCGTGGCCTTCGGGCTCGCGCGAGACCCAGATGGCGATGGCAAAGAGCAGGACCGCATAGACGGCCACGACTCCGAGGTCGATCATTCCGAGATTCATGGGCGTAGCCTCCCCGCTACATGATGTGACGTCTTCTTATCGCGCCTTCAGTCCTGATTTGCACAGGATTGCACATTTCCAGCCGGGCTGACCAGCCGAATGTCAGCCACGCCCAGCTCGGTCCCCCGAGGTGCCGAGAAACTGATCCCTTCAGAAATATCGGAAAGGTCGACGGCACCGGCGAAGCAGTTGAGCGGCACGGCCACCTCCCGCCAGTCGCCGGGCGCCAGTGTAATCTCTTGCATGGTTTTGCAAGTGCCGCCGGCACACCCCATGCCCACCGCCAGTACGGCTGCGGTGTCGGTCCTGGCCGCGAAGCCAAGCGCCTTACCCGCGCCGGCCTCCGCCGACCAGTCGACGGCCCCCCCCTCGGGCAGGAAGGCCAGCGCCACGGCGTCGGCCATGAAGCTGAGCGCGATGGCGTCCTCCTGGGCGAGGTGGTCGGTGCGCGCACCGGCCAGGCCATCGAGATTGGCTCGGGTGCCGTTGAAGATGACCCCTTCAGTCTCGGACACAAGGAAGGCTTTCCAGGGCGCAAGCGTCCCGCCGCGCCTGAACACCGCGCCATTGGATTCGCCCTCCACGCCCTCAAGGCCGCTTTCCTCTGAAAGCCTGGCGAGATTGCCGTCATCGCCATAGGACAGCCCGTAGCCCAGCACGAAGAGCGGGTCATAATCCGCGTCACCGGCATTGAGCGGGGACTGGGTCGCGAGCTTTGGCCAGGAATAGGAAAGCCGACCCGTGAAGTCATGGGCCGGGTCGGTGCGGAACAGGAGATCGGCCACGCCGCCGCCCTCCGTGCCCGGCAGCCAGGCGGCGACGAAGGCGTCGGAGGCATTGATTTCCGGGTTTACCCAGAGCGGACGGCCCGAAAGGAAGACCGAGACAACCGGAATGCCCCGGTCCTGATAGCCTTTGAGCTTTGCGGTGTCGAAGCCGTTCGGCTGGAAGTCGAGATGGTCGAGATCACCCTGGAACTCGGCATAGGGGTCCTCGCCATAGACTGCGATCACCACATCAGCCTGGATACTGGCGGTGCCGCTGGGGTCGAAGATGACGCGCCCTTCCTTACCGCGCGCCGCGTCGCGGATGCCGCCGAGGATGGACTGGCCGTTCGGGAAGTCTGAATTGGCATAACCACCGCCCTGCCAGGACAGCGTCCAGCCGCCGGACTGTTTTGAGATGTCGTCGGCCCCGTCTCCCACGACCAGTACCGTCATCCCGGCATCGAGCGGGAGCAGGCCGTCATTGTTCTTCAGCAGCACAAGCGACTTGCGCACCGCCTCGCGCGCCACGGCGCGGTGTTCGGGCGAGCCGAGCAGCGAGGTGTCGCCCGCCATGGGCCGGGCGCTCGGGCGCGGTTTCTCGAAAAGGCCTGCCTGGACTTTCACCCGCAGGATGCGCCGCACCGCATCGTCGAGACGCTCCATGGGAATCTCGCCCGACTGCACGGCCGCGAGCGTGCTCTCATAGACGCCCTTCCAGCTATCCGGCGCCATGTACATGTCGACCCCGGCAATGAAGGCTTCCGGGCAATCGGTGTTCGTGCAGCCCGGGATCTGGCCGTGGCCGTTCCAGTCGCCAACGACGAAGCCGGTAAAGCCCATGCGCTCCTTCAGCACATCGGTGAGCATGGCGTCGTAGCCGTGCATCTTCACGCCGTTCCAGCTGTTGAAGCTCGCCATGACCGAGCCGGCACCGGCCTCGATGGCCGGGAAGTAGCCGGCTGAATGTATGTCGCGCAGCTCGGCTTCGCTGATGGCCGTGTCGCCCTGGTCGACGCCATTGGTCGTGCCGCCATCACCGACAAAGTGCTTGGCGGTCGAGATCACGCTGCCTTCATCGAAAAAGCCATCGGTTCCGGGACGCCCCTGAAGGCCCCAGACAATGCGGTCGCCATACGAGGCGACAATGCCCGGATCCTCGGAAAAGCCCTCATAAGTCCGGCCCCAGCGGTCATCGCGGGGCACCGCAAGGGTGGGCGCGAAGGTCCAGTCATGCCCGGACACGATCAGTTCCTTCGCCGTCACTTCCATGATCCGCTCGATCAGGTCGGGATCGTTTGCGGCGCCAAGCCCGATATTGTGCGGGAACACCGTCGCGCCGGTGAGATTGGCGTGGCCGTGGACCGCATCGATGCCCCAGATGACCGGGATGGCAATCTCCACGCCTTCGGTGTTGATGGAGGCCTCGAAATAGGCGTCAGCCGCCGCTAGCCAGGCCGCGGCATCGGCATAGGGCTCATCGCCCGGCGCGGAATTGCCACCCGAAAGCACCGAGCCAAGCCGGTATTGTTTCACCTCCGCCGGCGTGACGCTGTCGGTGTCGGCCTGGATCACCTGGCCGACTTTCTGCTCCAGCGTCATCTGCGCCATGATCTCGTCGACACGGGCTTCCACCTCCGGGTCGAGGGCCGGTGGACTGAGCGCCGGCCAGGCCGATGGATTGATGCCAGGACGGGTCGCATCACCGGTCGGCGACGGCGCCACGGCACAACCCGACACGGCCAGAAGCAGGGCAGCCGACAGGGCCGTACGGGCCTTGAATGGGATGAATGAACGCATGACTTCTTTCCCCGAAAAAAGATTGGCGGTTTCAGGCCGCAAGTGCCGCGCGGCAATAGGAGTCGAGATAGCTCTGGTGTGTAGGCAGCCCGGCCACGGTGCGCTGGACGTTCTGGTCGATGTGGCTCAGGAAATCGCGAATTTCCTTCTCGCTCATCATGTCGGCGACCGGATGATAAGCCTCCGGAAGGAGGCCCTGCCCCAGCATGACCTGCGTCCAGGAATTCTCCGCAAAGAGCTGGTCATTGGCGCGGAAAACCCGTCCGGTTTCCCTGAACAGATCCATCCGGTGGGTCAGGGTGTCGGGGATGTCCATGGTGCGCAGGTGGCGCCAGAAGGCTGTGTCACTGCGCCGCGTAAGATTGTAGTGAAGGATGATGAAATCCCGGATGTGCTCCATCTCGTAGGCGGTTTGGGCATTGAACTCATCCACATCCGCCTGGCTGATGCCGCGGGTCGGAAACATCTGCATGAGCCGCATGATAGAGCGCTGGATGAGGTGGATGCTGGTGGATTCCAGCGGTTCCAGGAAACCCGATGACAACCCGATGGCGACGCAGTTGCGGTGCCAGTGGGCGCGGCGCGTGCCGGTGCGGAACCGGATGACGCGCGGCTCGGTGCGCACCTGACCCTCCACATCGGCCAGCAATCCCTCCCGCGCGGTGTCCTCATCCATGAAGCGCGACGAAAAGATGATGCCATTTCCGGTGCGGTGTTGCAGCGGGATCTGCCAGCGCCAGCCGGCAGTGTGGGCGACCGCGCGGGTGTAGGGCCGCGGCGGCCCGACGCGCTCGGTCTGCACCGCAATGGCGCGATCGCAGGGCAGCCAGTGGGTCCAGTCCTCATAACCGACACCGAGCGCGTCGCCGATCAGCAGGGCACGAAAGCCGGTGCAGTCGATGAAAAGCTCGCCGTCGAGACGGGTCCCGTCTTCGAGCACAAGTCCGGCAATGTCGCCGGTGTCCGTGCGATCGACGCTGGCGATCCGGCCCTCCCGGCGCCTGACGCCGTGCTGTTCGGCCATGGCCCGCAGATAGGCTGCAAACGCCGAGGAATCGATGTGATAGGCATAGTTGAGGCCGAGCTTCGGCAAATGGGCGAAACGTCCCTGCTCGGCGGCGACGAGCTCGAGACAGTAGTCGCCGAAATCCTTTGCGAGCCCCATGTCACGGCCGCGCTTCCAGAAATGCTGGAACCCCGCCGTCCAGTGATCCTTCCCCGTGATGCCGAAGGAGTGGATGTAGCGATGATCCACGTCGGTCCAGTTCTCGAAGGCGATTCCGAGCTTGAAAGTGGCATGGGTGGCACGCATGAACTCGGCTTCGTCGATGCCAAGCAGGCGATTGTAGGTCAGCAGGGTCGGAATGGTGGCCTCGCCGACGCCCACCGTGCCGATGGCGTCCGATTCCACCAGCGTGACCTCGCACACCTTGTCCAGCACCTTGCCTATGGCCGCCGCGGTCATCCAGCCAGCGGTGCCACCACCGGCGATAACCACCTTGCGCTTCTGTCTCACTGCGTCAGCCATGGGTCACCTCACCTGCCGAGCCGGCCGGCGAGGAAGCCCCGCACGCGCCGCGCCATTTCTTCGTCAATCGGATCAAGGATTCCGCGGATGCGCTCGGGGATGTGCGCTGCCGTGTCGGCGTCATTGCCGAAAACGTAATGCTCGAAAATGTCCCGCCAGATGCGCTTTTCCTCCAGTGGCAGGTCACGCAGGGTCAGCATGGCATGGTTCAGCACGTCCTGGGGCGTGCCGAGATAGGCGGGCACCGTGCGCCACCAGTAATTCACCAGCACATTGACGGTCCCGAAGGCTTCCACATGGTGCCACCACATGGACGGAATGAAGAGCGCGTCGCCGGGCCCGAGTTCGGCCACCTGCGCGGTCTGGAGCGCGTCGGCAAATCGCGGGAAGCGGTCGAAATCGGGATCCTGGAAATCCACCAGGCTGATCGGCCGGCCCGCCGGGGTCAGTTCGAAGGGGCCGACGTACAGGTTTGGGGTCTGGTCGGGCGGGAAAAGGGTGAAGCGTCGCCTGCCGGCGGCGACACAGGCAAGATTGAGCGGCAGGTCATTGTGCGCCGCGATCCGTGTGCGTGTGCCGATCCAGATGCTGGCCAGCGGGTCCGCGTCGCCGAAATCGATCCCGTTGGCCCCGGACAGTCCCGGCACCACCTCGTCCAGTCCCACCGAAGCCATGTAGACGACCGGAGGCTCACTGTGCTGGCCGTGCTGCAGAACCTGCTGCAGGAAGGTGCTGAACCGCGATGCGCCGCGGTCGACATTCAGGCCGGTGAAATCGCGATTGTAGAAGATGCGGCCCTTCAGCGATGGCGGCCCGACCGAGACCGGAACGCTCGCGCCCCTGTCGAAGCCGGCGAGATAATCAATGAGCGCAGCATCGGACTCGCGCGCCGCCGCCACAAGCGGCCAGTCATCCACGAAGCCGCGCAGGATCACGGGCTCCATGCGCTCACTAACCTCGGCAATCACCTGACGGGTTCGCGACAGGCGACGCTCGGCGACCGGGCGCGCACCGGCGAATACATCGCGTCGGGATGCGGCGAGCGCCGTCATATGGCCACCCGATCAAGTTGATTGCGCCGCGCGATGAGATTGACGAACTGCGACATGGACGCAACCGCCATGTAAAGCGCCTGCAGAAAGCCGGCCGCCTGAAGCCGGGCCAGCGCCTCGCCATCGAGGCGGTCGAGCCGCGCTTCGGCAATGGCATGAAAGCCGGCCAACCGTCCCTGCTGACCATGGTCGAGTGTGATGTCGAGGGTGAAAGGCTCGACGAGGTCGAGATCATCCAGCATCGCTGAAAAGCCCACCAGCGACTGTTCCGCCTCGTGCACTTCGCCCAGCAGCGCTGACACCTCCTCAAGGAACGCAGTCGCCGTGCCGCCGGCTTGAAAGAGGGCCTCGCCGTCCCGGTCACTGACACGCGGATCGTCGAGGTCTATGTGCACCTTGAGCCCTGTCCCGGAACGACCGATCAGGAAGGGTTTCATGCGATGGGCGACCGGGATGTAGGGCGCGTCCCAGCCATTCTCTGCCAGGAAGAGGTTGCTGCCCCGCTCAAGGCCGAAAAGGGCGTAGGGCCTGATGCGGCCGGCCTCCCCTTCGCGGCTGAAGACGATGGGATAGTGTGCCTGGATCTGGCGGAATTCATGGGGAAAGGCCGGTGCCGACATGACGGCGTCACCCAGGCCGGCAGCGCGATCGCGGCGCACGCTGAGGTGCGCGTGCGCTGCGGGGTCGAGCGGGACATGGCGCGCCATCAGCCCGCCCTCCTGAGGCCCGTCCGGGTGTCAATCCCCAGGACCGTTGCCAGCCATTCGCGATTGCCGGGCAGGCCGGCCAGCATCTTCTGCCGCTTCACGGCGATCTCGCCGAGCCGCTGGCGGGCCCGGTCCGCCAAATCCTTCCGCCGTGCATGGGGCCGCGGCGCGGTCTCGAAGCCCATGCCGTAGAGCACATAGGCATAACTCGCCGCCGGAAAGATCTCGAGGGCATGGGCGAAATCATCCCTTGACGGCGGGACGTGGCGCCATTGCTCCAACAGTTCGCGCAGACGCGGCGGCCAGGTTGCCGGGTCGCGGTGATCGCGCCAGTAGGCCTCGGTGCGCTGGCTGGGGATGTAATGGAGCTTGAGGAAATCAATGATCCGTTCCCAGCGATATGAGAACCGCTCATTGAAGCGCCGCGCCACGTTTGGCACACCCTCAAGGCGCGGCGGCAGAAGGTCGCTCAGCATCGCCGCCGACAATTCGATCATGACGATGGCAGAGGCTTCCAGCGGCTCGACAAAGCCCTGGGACATGCCGATGGCCACGACATTGCCGCGCCACGGCGTGGCCCGATAGGCCGAGCGAAACCTGATCAGCCTGGCATCATTGCCGGTGACACCTGTTCCCGGGGCAAGGCGCTCCAGATACGATGAAAGCTGGTCGCGCGCCTCGGCCTCATCCATGTGCCGGGTGGAAAAGACATGGCCAACACCGCGGCGGGACTGCAGAGCGATGTCCCAGACCCAGCCGGCCGGCATGGCGGTCGCATTGGTCTGGGACGGGACAGGACCAGTGTCGGGCACATGCACCGCCAGGGCGGCGTCATTGAAGAGCATATCTGAGACGTCATGGCTTTCCACGCCCAGCGCACCCTCTATCAGGAGGGCCCGGGCGCCGGTGCAGTCCACGAACAAATCCCCGTCGATGGCCCCGGAGCAATCGGTATCAAGGCCCAGCACACGTCCGTCATCGCAGCGCCGCACGCCGGTCACGTCGGCGCGGACATGCTGAACACCAAGCCTGGCGGTGCAGTGCTCGCGCAAGAGCTCGGCAAAGGCCGGCGCATCAAGGTGGTAGGCATAGTTTGCCACCGCTGCGAATTCGGGCGTCTGAACCTGTTTGGGCGCCCTGCCCTCCGCGCAGAGCGCGGCCTGGGCACTGACGGCTTCGGCAAACGCGACGCTCCCGGCGGCTGCGCGCCAGAGGCTCAGCGCATCGAGGTCATCCTGGCTCGGCAGGGGATCGAAGGGGTGAAGATAGCTGTCGCCCGGCGCACCACTCACCCAGCCATCAAAGCGCGAACCCTGTTTGAAACTCGCTTGCGTGCGCCTGAGGAATTCAGTCTCCGACAGCCCGATGCGCCGTAATGTGTCGCGAAGGCTGGGCCAGGTCCCCTCCCCGACACCGAGGATCGCCACGTTCGGGCTTTCCACCAGCGTCACCTTCAGGCCGTCAGGCGCATGGGCGCGGTGGTCGGCCGCCAGGATACCGGCCGTAAGCCAGCCCGCGGTGCCACCACCGACAATCACCACATGCCTAAGTGTCCCGTCGGACAAGAAAACCTCCCATTGCCATGTTGCCAGCATGAGACTGGGCGGGGCGCCCGGCCCTGCGGGCACCCCGGTAGCGTCCACACTAGAAGGTGTAGCGCGCGCCGAAATTGTAGCGCGAACCACCCTGCGTGGCGAAGTTCACATAACCTGGCGTGCGCCCGATCACGCGCCGGGTCTCGTCGGTGATATTGATGCCTTCCACGAAGACCGAGATCCTTTCGGTAACGTCATAGCTGGCATTGAAGTCGAACTGGCCGTACTCTTCGACATAGAGCGGGTTCGACGGCGCACCGCTCACCCCGATGGCGGAGGTCAGGAATTCACCGCGCCAGTTATAGGCGAGGCGCGCCTGGAACTTGCCCTTGTCGTAGAAGCCGACGAGGTTGTAGCTGTCAGACAGCCCGATCAGCGGGGTCTGGGCGACACCATCGGACGGGACGATGGAATTGTCGAACTCCACGTCACCGTTCACGATGGTGTAGTTCGCGATGAAGCCGAACCCGCTGTCGCCGAAGAAGTGCTGCCAGGCAAACTCCCAGCCATCGACATTCTTCGTGTCGCGGTTCACCGGCCGCGAGATCCTGAACTCAACCTGCGGGTCTTCCCCCGGCACCCCGAAGATGTTGCCGGTCACGAAGCCGTTCTCGTCGATGAAGAACACCTCGAAGGTCGATGGATCGGCATTGTTGAAGATGTACTGCCGGATCGCGTCGGCATCCGTGGTGTCGAGGGCCGCAACGGCCTCGTTATAACGCGCACCTCCGATCGGCGTGAACACGTCGAAGGGTGTGTCCACGAAAACATCGGTTCCGATGAAGTTCTCGACCTCCTTGTCGAAGTACCCCACTGAAACATAGCTGCCACCATCGTCGCCATAGTACCACTCTGCCGACAGGTCGATGTTCCAGGACAGGAAGGGCTCAAGGTTCGGGTTGCCCGAGGATCCGTCGCCGCCATCGACCCGGAAGAGCTGGGCCACGGTCTGGCCGCCCTGGATGTCGGCATAGGAGGGTCGGGTAAGCGTGCGGCTGTAGGATGCCCGCAGCACGACGTCATCACGCGGCTCCACGCGAAAGTCGAAATTCGGTAGCCAGTAATCATACTCGCCCGTCAGCGTCGTGAAGTCCCTGTTCTCGATGTCATTGAGACCCGTGAGAGACAACTCGTTGGCGGCAACCCAGGCTGTTCCGGTCGGGATACCGACCAGCGCATCGGACGTCACATCGGTCTGCTCATACCGAACACCGGCCACAAACGAGGCTGGCGCCGGGCCGATATCGAACTCGGTATTGACCTGGAAGAAGCCAGCCAGGCTTTCTTCCTCGGTGCGCCGGTCGGTGGCCAGCGGCGTGTCATTGGTACAGATGCCGTCACCGCCACAGACCGGGCCGAAGCTGCCGATGGGCTGGTCCATGACCGACAGCAACTTGTCGAAATCGACAATGAAGAAGTCCGGATAGGTCGAGCCCGAACCGTCGAACTGGTCGAAATTCCCGGCCAGGTCCGCCCGGGTCCAGATGTCGTCGGGATAGTCCTCCGGTGAGCCCACACCGCCCCAGCTGTCGCGCTGATTGTTGGAGAAGGTCGAACGGTAGGTGTTGG
This sequence comes from uncultured Hyphomonadaceae bacterium, assembly GCA_964644395.1. Lineage (GTDB taxonomy): Bacteria > Pseudomonadota > Alphaproteobacteria > Caulobacterales > Hyphomonadaceae > JBGSUF01. Next base: position 11,299 of record CAZXWB010000016.1, read on the forward strand.
TCGTGGACGACACACCGAAATCGACGCTCTTCACAATCGAGGTGTCGAACTCATATTTGCCGAAGAGCTGGTACTGGTCGATTTCGGTCTTGATTGTGCTGGCCTGGAACGTCGAACCCGTGCCTTGCATGCGGGCGGCATCGATTTGGTCGGTACCATCCTGGAATCCGAGCGAAAGGCTCGGCAGCTCGGTGGAGAAGTCGAGCCCCTGGAAGTTCAGTGAAAAGTCGGCCGTTGACAGCACGGCCTCGGTGCCAAACGGACTGTCGGGGCCGCTTTCTGCGGTCGAATTGTGGGCATCGAACACGAAGCTCAATCGATCAGTCGCCTGCCATTCGGCATTGAAGCCGAGCGAGGTGTTCTCCGACTGCGCGCCAAGCTTGGCGGCGCCCATGGACAGGTCGGTGAACTCGAAATTCTCGTCATAGAAGACCGGGCTGGCAATCGGGCCGTCGGTCCAGGCGCTCTGGGTGTCACCATGGTTGAACCAGACCGAAAGGTCGGAGCGTTCGATGTCGACGGTGTTCTGGGAATAGAAATAGTCGAGCGTGGCGGTGAAGCTCTCGACCGGACGGTATTGCAGGGCGAGCTGACCGTTGATCCGTTCGCGGTTCACGTTGGTAAGTTGGTAATTGCCGTTCTGGGGCACCGAATAGATGTCATCAGGGCCCGGGCGGTTCGAGACGCGGCCGCTATCTTCCGCCGGGAGCGTGCCCCAGTTGTTTTCCGAACCGCGATAGGCGCCGCGCCAGCCGCTTGTCGTGCCGAACTGCGCCACGCCGGACTCGCGATCCTGGAATGAACCGGCCACGGCGACGCCGATCGTGTCATTGGCAAAGGTGTTGGACCAGATCCCCGAAATCTCCGGCGTGATGCTGTCATCGCCGAGCACGGTGACGGAATTGTCCATCACGCCCTTCACACCGACGGAATAGCGCAGGCCCGGCGCATCGAGCGGACGCGCGGTCTTGATGTTCAGCGTCGAGCCAATGCCACCGGTCGGAAGGTCGGCGCGGCCGGATTTGTAGACGTCAACGCCCGCAATGCCCTCGGAGGCGAGATTGCCGAAGTCAAAGCTTCGCGAAGCCGGCGCACCGCCCTCAAGCAGCGCCGTCGGCATCTGGCGACCGTTCAGAAGCACCAGGTTGAAGGACGGACCAAAACCACGAACCGTGACCGTCGAGCCCTCGCCATTGGCACGATCGATCGACACGCCGGTGACGCGCTGGAGCGATTCAGCGAGGTTGGTGTCGGGGAACTTGCCCATGTCCTCTGCGGTAATCGCATCGATCACGCCCTGGGCGTCGCGCTTCAGGTCCGAGGAGGCGGCAAGCGAGGCGCGGATGCCCTCGACAATCACGACGTCCTGGCGCAACGGGTCGGCGGCGCGCGCCCCTTCTTCCTGCGCCGTGTCGGTCTCGTCCTGGGCGAGCGCCGGCTGGGCAAGGGCGAGCATGGATACGCCGCCGAGGAGCGCCAGGCCCCAGTTCAGCGTTGTTTTTTTATCGCCTTGTCTCATGTGAATTCCCTCCCTTGGATTTTCTGATTGGGTGTCTTCTGTTTTTCACCGGGCCTGGGTCTCCCACGGCCCCATGGGCTCTCCGGCCCAATCCTGTTCGGTGAGACAGGCACGCCCTGTCTCCATGTCTCCGGCGCACTGCTCGACGCGGACCCAGTCGACCTGGACCTCCGCCGGGAAGGCTGACGGGTCGAAGCCGCCACCATTCGATTTCTCGGCGAGGTTGCCGCCCACGGCGAGGTTCACCATGAGATAGAAGGGTCGGTCGAAGGGCGCATGGGCTCGCCCTTCGGCTTGGGGCGCAGCGGTGTGCCAGTCCTCCGAGGTCAGCCGCATGAAGACCTCGCCGTCCACGAACCACTGGATCACGCCCTCGGCCCACTCCACCGAATAGACCCGGAATTCCTCCGAAGGCCCCGGAACGCGTTCGCCTGCGATCTTGCTGAACCAGTAGGTGTTGTCCGGGGGCAGGTCGCCGAAGTGCAGCGCGCCGGAGGTGCGCCGCTCGATCCCGTCGGGACACTCGGCGCACGGCGTGCCGAGATTGACCGCCTCCATGATGTCGATCTCGCCCGACAGGGGCCAGCCGCCATACACATCCCCGGCGGGCATCATCCAGAAGGCGGGCCAGGTGCCCTGCCCTTCCGGCAACTTGATGCGCGCGGAAATGCGACCGTATTTCCAGTCCGCCAGGCCCAGCGTGCGCACCTTGCCGGAGGTGTACTGTTGCGTTCGCTCACCTCCCGGCGCGCCGGGCATGCCGTCGGGATACAGCGGTCCGGTGAAACGCTCGGGCCGGGCCATGAGCCGCAGCACGCCGTTCTCGACCCGGACATTGTCCCGGCGCGCGGTGTAGCACTGGCGCTCATCGTTGCCACCGCCCCAGCAGGACACTTCCGGCGCCCATTTCGAGGCATCGAGCTCATCGCCGTCAAAATCATCCTGCCACACGGTCCGCCACTGCGCAGGCGAATTCGGGGCAGCATCGTCCCCTCGCGATTCCGGCGACAGGGCGCAGGCGGCGATCCCGCACGTCGCCGACAGCAAAGACACCAGGAAACATGTTGTGCCGAGCAACTTCATATCGAGCCGCTTCCTCCCGGAATTAACCTTCAGGAGGCCGTTGCCTGGCTCAACGCCGAAGCGGCGAACGGGACATCTCGTGCGGTAAACGGGACAGGGGGGCCGGCCCATTGCGGCTCACGAGGCAGCTCACGGGCCGAAGGACCCGTATGATCAGCCGGCGATCAGGCCCGCAACCGCCTCGCGATAGGACCGCCCCGAACGAAGGGTGACATCGGCCACCAGGTGGATTTCCGCCTCGCCCTTGGGCAGGCGGCGGACCTCGCGGACATGGGCGCGGCCGATGATGTAGGAGCGATGCACGCGCAGGAAGCGGTCCGGCGGCAGCGAGGCGGCGAGCGAGGACAGCGTCCGTCGCACCACGATCTCGCTGTCTGCGGTGTGGATCAGGGAATAGTCACCGCCGGCTTCGATCCAAACAATATCGGCCAGTGGCACGACATAGAAGCGGTTGCCGTCGCGCAATTGCAGCGCGTGTGCCGGTGCCGACCCGGTACCCGGTGCCGGTGCCGAGATCGCATCGCCGTCCGAGGCATGGCCGATCGTGCGATGCAGCCGCACGGCCTTCTCCACGGCGTGGCGCACCCGCGCCTGCTCGATCGGTTTCAGGATGTAGTCGATGGCGTCGATGTCGAAGGCATCCACAGCGTATTCGGCATGGGCGGTGGCGAAGACAAGGAGGGGCTTCGGATCGACGGAAATGGCGCGGGCGGCATCAACGCCGGAGATCTGTGGCATATCGATGTCGAATACGGCGAGGTCGATCCCGCCCCGGTTGATGATCTCCAGCGCCTCATTGATGCACTGGCAGGCGGCTGCGATCTCGACCTCCCCGGTCTCCTCCAGCATGGCCACGGCGAGTTCGAGGGCCGGGCGTTCATCATCGCAGACGACAGTTTTCAGCATGCGCTGGCGTTCTCCCGTGACGGACAGCTTTCTGGAGGCGCAAACTTGACGTGGCTCCCATGGGCGTCGGAAGCATCATCTGCCGATTTGCCGGGAACACAAACCTCATGCCGAAAGACACGCCGAATGCGCCCGCGGTGACAACGCCCGCCCACACCCGCCAGTACTGGACCTTCCAGTTCGCCGGCTGGTCGGCCATGGCCCTGCTCAGCTATCTCAGCCTGACGGTCTGGTACAATCCGGGCGAGTTTGCCCCGGCCCTGCACACCCTGCTCCAGTCGGCCCTCGGCATTGTGGTCAGCCACCCCCTGCGCAGCGTGGGCAAGCGCCTCTGGCAGGCACCCATCGCGACGCGCATCGCGCTCAATGCGCTGGCGGTGGTGACGGCTTCACTGGTCTGGTCGGCGCTGCGCATCCAGACCTTCACCTGGCTGACGGGCGAGGTTATCCCGGCGGCCGACTATGGCGGATGGATCTTCGCCTCGGTGATCGTCTTCGGCGCCTGGTCGTTCTGCTACCACGCCTTCCGCTACTACCGCCAGTCACTGGAGCAGCGCCGGCTCGCCACCGAGGCCCAGAACGCTGCGCTGCGCGCCCAGGCCAAGGCCCAGCACGAGAGCTTCAAGCGTCTGGAGGCGGAGAAGCTGTTCCGCGACTCCCAACTGCGCATGTTGAAATACCAGCTCAACCCGCATTTCTTTCTCAATGCGCTCAATTCGGTGTCCTCGCTCGTGCGCAAGGGTGACAGCGACGATGCCATGCGCATGCTCGCACGGATCGGAGACTTCCTGCGCCTGGCGCTGGCCGACCCCGAGCAGGTGCACCAGCCGCTGGTCGATGAACTCGATGCCCTGCAGACCTATCTCGACATCGAGCGGGTCCGGTTCGGCGACCGGCTGATCACGGAGTTCGACGTCTCATCTGACACCCTGGACGTGCCGGTGCCCTGCTTCCTGCTCCAGCCGATCTTCGAGAACGCCGTCAAGCATGCCGTCGGGGTCTCGCTTAAGCCCACAACCATTAGGCTTCGGACGCGCCTTGACGGCGATGCGCTCGAGATTGTCGTCACCGATGACGGGCCCGGGGTTCCGGTCTCCGCCGACACTGAATACGGCGGCGGACGAGGCGATGGTGGGATCGGCCTGCTGAATGTCCGCCAGAGGCTGGAATCCGCCTATGGTGAGGGCTTCGTTCTCTCCATCGCGAATGTCAGGTCGGAAAGCGGTCTGAAGGTCTCGATCCGGATCCCGGCCGGTCGATGACGGTATGCCGGCGCCGCGCTCGCGGCCTGAGCTCCGGCGCGACGGCCTATACGTCGAGGCCCTCGGCCATTTCGGCATAGACCGCTTCGCGGGCCAGGTGCTTGTTGCCGCCATAGGCATCGGGCGAGAATTCGCCGAGATTGCGCGCCGACTGCATGGCGGTGTCCATGAGGTGCTCGGGCTCCACCACCGCATCGAGATAGCCCACCTCCACGGCATCGGTGGGGCTGTAGAGCCGGCCCATGAGGGCGGCGGCATCGAGGTGGTTCGGCTTCAGGCGATGCTTCAACAGCGCCATGGCAAAGCGCGGGATCACCATGCCATTGACGGTCTCGTTCGCCCCGATCTTGTAATCGCCGTGGATGCCGATGCGCCGGTCACAGGCCAGCACAAGGAAGACACCCATCGCGATGGCATGGCCCGACACCGCCGCAACGACCGGTATCGGCAGGCGGAAAATGCGTTGCGCCACGAGCCCGCCGGAATGCACCAGGGCCTGGTTTTCCTCCATGGTGTGACCCATGAAGTAGCGCAGGTCGAAACCGGCGGAGAACTTTCCGGGACGGCCGGTGATGATAAGCGCCTTGACCGATTTGTCCGCCTCGACACCGTCCAGCACTGCGTTCCACTCATCAATGACGGGCGGGTTGATCGCATTGGCCTTGCCATCATCCATGGTGATGACGGCGATACCGTCCTGAACGTCCATCCTTACAGCCATGGCCAAAGCCTCCCATGCCTCGCTTGCCTTCAGGCCAGTCTAGCAGGCCCGCACGGTCGCCTGGAAGCCTGTCGCAGGGAAAGCGGCTCAACGCGGCGCCATGCGGATCGCGCCGTCAAGGCGCACGCTTTCGCCGTTGAAATAGGGATTGCGCACCATCTCCGCGGCCAGCGAGGCGAACTCGGCCGGGTCGCCAAGCCGGGCGGGGTTCGGCACCTGGGCGCCAAGCGCGGCGCGCACATGGTCGGGAAGGCTCGCCAGCAGGGGCGTGTCGAACAGGCCCGGCATGATCGTGTTGACCCGGATCAGTTCCCGGGCGAGGTCGCGCGCAATCGGCAGGGTCATGCCGAGCACCCCGCCCTTGGACGCGGAATAGGCCGCCTGGCCGATCTGGCCATCCTGGGCGGCCACCGAGGCGGTGTTCACGATCGCGCCGCGCTCGCCATCAATCGGCTCGAGCGCGAGCATGCCGGCGGCCGACTTGGCGATGCAGCGGAACGTGCCGACAAGATTGACCTGGATGACGCGGTCGAAAGCCTCCAGCGGGAAATGGGCGATCTCGCCGGTCTCCTTGTCGCGCGAGGCGGTCTTGGCGGCATTGCCGATGCCGGCGCAATTGACGAGGATGCGTTCCTGGCCGTGGGCTTCGCGGGCCCTGGCAAAACCGGCCTCCACCGAGGCGTCATCGGTGACATTCACCTCGCAGAACACCCCGCCAATGTCGCCGGCCGTGGCTTCTCCCCGCGCGGTGTTCATGTCGAAGATCGCCACGCGCACGCCCTCGGCGGCCAGCCGGCGGGCCGTCGCCTCGCCGAGCCCCGATGCGCCGCCAGTGACGACGGCTGAAATGCTGGTGTTCAGGTCCATGGCCTTCATCCCTCATGTCGGGCGTGACCCGCGCCGCGCGGGGCCACGCCTTGTGGTCTCGATGGGGCCTCGTTTCCACCTTCGCGTCGGCTTGGCAAGGGTGCCACGCGCGCCACGCTTGGGTGACGCAAGGTGACATCAGCGACGATTCTCGCCGACAGCGGCCAGCGCATGCGCGCCCCGGCCATGGCGCATCAGGAGCAGCGCGCGCCCAGCTTGATCGTCGGGTTCTTCCGGGTGGTCCAGGAATTCGATCCGGGATATTGGTTCGTCAGCACCTTCCCGTTGCCGCACTTGAACTCGACCTTGTAGCGGCGCCGGGCATCGCACTTGAAGGGCGAGTTGTTGGTCAGCCTCAGCTCCTGGTCGCGGGGGATCTCCACGCCGCGCAGGTCGCTGATGGCATAGTTGCGCACCAGTTGGCCGCCGGCGTCGAACAGGCTGGTACTGGAGAAATTCGACAAATTCTTCCAGATCCCGCCCTTCACCTTGACCTGGGCCTTGTAGATTTCGAGCGTTCCGTTGGCCCGGTTGTCGAGGGTGATGTTCATGTTGTTGCAGTCGGCCTGGGCACCGCCGGCGAGGAGCGTGGCGAGAATCGCGCTGGTGATGAGCTTCTTCATGATTTGTCTCCGCTGGGTTGAACGGGGGTCTTCGCCCCCGCACAACTGCCCACGTGAAGCGCCCCGCCAACCGGACATGGCGGCTGCAGCTGGGCCGACCCCGCTGACGGGGACACAATCCGGCGCAATTCTTATTGACGCAATAAAGTGTCAACTTTAGTGTACACACATGTCTGACCAGGCCCTGTCCTCTTCCCGCCAATATCCGGCGCCGTCCGCCGTGCTGGAGCTCTTGAAGCCGGTCACCTGGTTTGCGCCCATGTGGGCCTTCATGTGCGGAGCGGTCTCGTCCGGCGTCAGCTTCTCCGACAACTGGCACCGCATACTTCTCGGCATGGTGCTCGCCGGGCCGCTCGTCTGTGCCGCCAGCCAGGCCGCCAATGACTGGTATGACCGCCATGTCGACGCCATCAACGAGCCGAACCGGCCGATCCCCTCGGGTCGCATCCCCGGCCAGTGGGGGCTTTACATCGCGATCTTCTGGAGCGGCCTGTCGCTGGCGCTCGGCGCGATGCTCGGCACCTGGGCCTTCGTTGCGACGGTTGTCGGCGTGGCGCTTGCCTGGGCCTACAGCGCGCCACCCTTCCGGCTGAAGCTGAATGGCTGGTATGGCAATGCCGCGGTGGGCCTGTCCTATGAGGGCCTGGCCTGGTTCACCGGCGCTGCAGTGCTGCTGAACGGCCTGCCCTCGCCGGTCATCATCTTCCTGGCCGCGGCCTATTCCTTCGGCGCCCATGGCATCATGACGCTGAATGATTTCAAGGCGATCGAGGGCGACAAGCAGCTCGGCATCCGCACCCTGCCCGTCCAGATGGGCCCGGAGCGCGCCGCCTGGCTGGCCTGTATCCTGATGGCGCTCGCGCAGTTTGCAGCGATCTGGATGGTCGCCGCCCTTGGCCGTCCGCTCTTTGCCGCAGCGATTGCCGTGCTGACGGTGATCCAGCTCTATCTCATGGCCGTGATGCTGCGCGACCCGCGCGCCAAGGCCCCCTGGTACAATGCCACCGGCGTGACGCTCTACGTCCTCGGCATGCTCATCGCCGCCTTCGCCGTGGCCCCGCTTGAAGGATTGACCGGATGACCGCCACCGCTCCCGCAACCAAGGATTTCGGCTGGCTCGGCATCATCCGGCTTGGACTGGTGCAGGCCTCCCTCGGCGCGATCATCATCCTGACCACATCGACGCTGAACCGCGTCATGACGGTGGAGCTTGGCCTCATGGCCATGATCCCCGGCGCGCTGGTCGGCCTGCACTATGGTGTCCAGCTTTCGCGCCCCCATTGGGGCTACAGCGCCGATGAGGGCGGCGCGCGCACACCCTGGATACTCGGCGGCATGGCGGTGCTGGCCCTCGGTGCAATCCTGGCCGCCCTTGGCACGGCCCATATGGAAACGAGCCTCTGGCAGGGGCTCGTGCTCGCCATCGCGGCCTTTGTCCTGATCGGCGGCGGCGTGGGCGCGGCCGGAACGAATCTGCTCGCCCTGCTCGCCATGGAGACCCGGCCCGAACGCAAGGCAGCCGCCGCTGGCATCGTCTGGATCATGATGATTGTCGGCTTCATCATCACCGCCGCCAGCGCAGGCACCTATCTCGACATTCGCGACGAGACCGGCGCGGTGTCGGACTTTTCCATGGCCCGGCTGGTGCTGGTCGTCTCCATCGTGTCGGGCGTGGCGTTTCTTGTCTCCTTCCTCGCCACCTTCCGACTGGAGCACCGGCACAGCGCCGCCCAGGTCGCGCGCGCGGAAAAGCCGAAGACCGACTTCAAGACCGCCTTTGCCGAGATCTGGGCCGAGCCCCAGGCGCGCCATTTCACCATTTTCGTCTTCGTCTCCATGCTCGCCTATTCCGCCCAGGACCTGATCCTTGAGCCCTTTGCGGGCCTCATCCACGGCTACACGCCGGGCGAATCCACCAAGCTCGCTGCGGTGCAAAACCAGGGCGCACTGCTTGGCATGATCGTGACCGCCATAGTCGGCTCCACCATCGGCAAGTCGCGTGCAGGCTTCATGCGCATGTGGACGGTGGCCGGCTGCATCGGATCGGCCATCGCGCTTGGGCTTCTCGCCGTGGGCGCCGGCGTCGGCATGGGCTGGCCGCTGAAGGCCAATGTGTTCGGCCTGGGCCTGGCCAATGGCGCCTTCGCCGTGGCCGCCATCGGCTCGATGATGGCGCTGGCGAGTGCCGGTCGCGAGGGCCGCGAAGGCACGCGAATGGGTCTCTGGGGCGCATCGCAGGCCGTCGCCTTCGGGCTCGGAAGCTTTCTTGGCACGCTGATGATCGATGCTGCACGCGCGATCTTCGACACGCCCACCGCCTTTGGCCTGGTCTTCTCCATCGAGGGCGCACTGTTCCTCGCCGCCGCCGTGCTCGCCCTCGGCGTGGGCCGCACCCGCGCCGACGACGCACATTTGCCCATCCTGCCCGCGGGCGAACCGCTGGCCGCCGCCCAGAAGGGATAAGTCCCATGAACGACACCACGCCCCAGTCCTTCGACACCGTCATCATTGGTGGCGGGCCCGCCGGTGCCACGGCCGCCCATGACCTCGCCAGCGCCGGGAAATCGGTGCTGCTCATCGACAAGCCGGGCCGCATCAAGCCCTGCGGTGGCGCGATCCCGCCCAAGGCGATCGAGGATTTCGACATCCCGGAGGAACAGATCGTCGCCCGCGCCAAGGCCGCGCGCATGGTCTCGCCCAAGGGTCGTATCGTGGACATGCCCGTCATCGGCGGCACGGTCGGAATGGTGGACCGGGAGCATTTCGACGAATGGCTGCGCGAACGCGCCGCAAGCGCCGGCGCCACGCGCGCCCATGGCGAGTTCGAGGCGATCGAGCGCGACGATGCCGGCACGGCGAGCGTGGTCTACCGCGCGCATGGCGCCCCGAAGGATGCCGCGCCCGTCCGCGTGCGCGCACGCTCCATAATCGGGGCCGACGGTGCGCGATCGAAGGTGGCCGCCTCTGAGATTCCCAATGGCAAGACCAAGTCGGTCTTTGCCTATCACGAGATTATTGAAAGCCCTGACGCGCCCGAGGATGACCGCTTCGATCCCGACCGCGCCGACATCTATTACAATGGCAGGCTCTCGCCGGACTTCTACGCCTGGATCTTTCCCCATGGCGCTCAGACATCGGTCGGCGTGGGTTCCGCAAAAAAGGGTTTCTCGCTGCGCGGGGCGGTGGGCGAACTGCGCGATATGACCGGCCTTCAGGCCGCGAAGCTCGTGCGCCGCGAAGGTGCGCCCATCCCGCTCAAACCACTGAAACGCTGGGACAATGGCCGGGACACCGTGGTCGCCGGTGACGCGGCGGGCTGTGTGGCGCCCTCCTCCGGCGAAGGCATCTATTATGCCATGCTGGGCGGGCGCGAGGCGGCCATGAGCGTGACGGAATTCCTCGCCACCGGCGAAGCGAAGGCCCTGAAACAGGCACGCAAGCGCTACATGAAGGCCCATGGCCGGGTCTTCATGATCCTCGGCATCATGCAGCATTTCTGGTACCGCAACGACAAGCGCCGGGAAGGCTTTGTCGCCATGTGCCGGGACAAGGATGTCCAGCGCCTGACCTGGGACGCCTATCTCAACAAGCGCCTCGGCAAGCCCGACCACCTCGCCCACATGAAGATCTTCTTCAAGGATATGGGGCACCTGCTGGGCATCTCGAAGAAGACGCCCAAGG